>JAZOMS010000001.1:0-3177 GCA_045654145.1 Alistipes sp.
AGTTACTTTTGCAGTCGAAAAAACGTTCAAATATATGTTGTCTCGTAGATTACTTAGGCTCAAAGCAGTCAAAAACCTCTATTCGCACCTCAAATCGAACGCTACCGATCTGGCCGCTTCGGAGAAAACCCTCCAACACAGCATCGACAAAGCGTACGATCTCTATTTCCAGATGATGTTGCTCATCATCGATGTAGCTGACTATGCTGAAAGCCGTATCGAACTGGCTAAGCAGAAGCATTTGGCAACATACGAGGACCTCAACCCCAATACACGATTCATCGACAACCGCCTCATTGCTCAGTGGCGTGCAAGCGGTCGCATCAACGACTTCGCTGCCAAGCGTGGTTTGGGCTGGGCTCAGTATCCCGAATTGATCAAGACGCTCTATAACAACCTCGTGGCATCGGATTACTATCAGTCATATATGACTGCCGAGAAGGCTACCTACCGCGACGACGTGCGTCTGGTTGAGCAGTTCTACACCCGCGAAATCGAGAACCTCGAAATGGTCGAGGAGGTGCTTGACGAGCAGTCGATCCTATGGAACGACGACCTCGGTTTTGCATTAGTGATGGTCATTCGCACGCTGAGCAACTGCCGCGTATCGCAGACCGAAGTGCCTGTACTGCCTAAGTTTAAGAACGATGACGACCGCGAATTTATCGAGGAGTTGTTCCGTCGCACACTGGTCAATTACGACAGCTATATGAAGATCGTCGAGCGTTTCACTCGCAACTGGGACGTGGAGCGTATCGCATTTATGGACAATCTGATTATGGTTACGGCTATCTCGGAGATGATCAACTTCGAGTCGATTCCCGTCAAGGTGACCCTCGATGAGTATATCGAAATCGCTAAGCACTACTCGTCGATGGGTAGCGGCACGTTCATCAACGGTATTCTGGACAAGTGCGCCGAAGCACTCGCAGCTGAGGGCGTGATTGTCAAGAGTGGTCGCGGATTGATCTAAGAGCCGATTGCCGACAATGATTTATGGAGCGACTTTTGCGGGTCGCTCCTTTTTGTAAACCAATCAAAAAGCTAATGATGCGTACACTCATAGCCCTGCTCGCCTTGATGGTATTGATCAGTTGCGGAGGTCGAGGCAACGCGCCCGCCACAGCACCCGAAAAAGCGCTCAACACACCTCTACAAACCACAATAAACGTGGGAGATACACTCGCACCTGCACCTTGCGACACGTTGCGCATAGGTCGTATGCGCTCGGGCGAGGTGGTTGCAATGGGTATCGGAGTACACAACAATACCAACACGCCCATAGTCATCACACGCACCGAAACGACCTGTGGCTGTACCGACATCGACTACTCCTCGCAACCAATCGTAGCAGGCGATACGGCACGAATCGAGGTACGTTTCGACTCGCAGGGTTTCTACGGCTGGCAGTTCAAACGTGTGAGGCTCTACACCTCGGCTGATGTGCGCCCTTTGACCTTTTATGTGGAGGCAGAGGTCGAATAATTAGAGCAGAGGTTTGCAATCCCGCAAAAAAAGCGTATATTTGCCAAATAGTTCAAAATAGAAAATTAAACTAAAAAACACTTTACACTATGTTTACATTCTTACAGGCTGCTGCCGAGGCAGCTCCTCAGGCTCCCGGTCAGGGCGGTTTCTGGATTATGATCGTTGCGATGATCTTGGTTATGTGGCTCTTCATCTGGCGTCCCGAATCGAAGCGTCGCAAGGAGATGGCTAAGTTCCGCGACTCGATGGTCAAGGGCACCAAGGTGATCACCGCAGGTGGTATCCACGGCAAGGTGCGCGAGGTGAAGGAGAACTACGTCGTAATCGAGGTGTGCGACAACGTAACTCTGCGTGTCGACAAGAGTATGATTATGGCATCGCCCGAGGCTCAGGCTCAGCCCCAGCAGAAAAAGTAGCAACGTGCGCCTAAACGCGCCAACACTTTTCCAACGGGTGCGTAACTCCCTATTGATGAAGGAGAAACGCATCCGTTGAGTTTTTTTCGGAGCAACTCAATGAAATCAATTCGCACACTCCTCATACTGCTCTGCGTAGCGCTGGCACTACCCACGTCGGCACAGCAGTTTCTGTGGTCGGCCGACTTCGACTTTAATTTCGACAACCGCGAATTTGCCGAGCTGAGTGTACCGTCGCAAACGTTGTTCGGTACTCGGCTGACGCCACAAATCGGCATGGGCTGGGGCAAGGGTGAACACGCACTGATGATCGGTACGGATATCACCAAGACCTTCGGTCGAGATACTCGCTTCTGCGAAAATCCCGAATTGACGCTTTACTACGCATATCGAGGTCGCCAATTCAGTGCAACGGCAGGTGCTTTCCCTCGCAAAATGCTCTTGGGCGACTATTCAGGCGTGATTGCGAGCGACTCGGTGCATTTCTATGATAAGAATCTCGACGGTCTGCTCTTGCAATATCGCAATACGGGCGGTTTTGTCGAGCTGGGCGTAGATTGGGACGGAGTCTATTCGGTCGAGGAGCGAGAAAAGTTCCGCCTATTCTCAGCTGGCGAATATACACGTCGCATATTTACCTGCGGCTACACAGCCTCGGTCTATCACTTTGCGGGGCGTGTCGGAGTGCCGGGTGTGGTCGATAATATCGTCATTCAACCCTACGTCGGAGCAAAGTTTGAACATCTCTTACCACTTGATCGACTGACGCTTACGGCTGGCTGGATACAGACCTATCAGTGGGATCGTCGTTCGGGCGAGAAGAGCGTATTTCCTCACGGTGGCGAGGTGCGACTGCGTGCCGAAAAGTGGCATATCGGCATTGACAGCCGCCTCTACATCGGCAACAATCTGATGCCCTACTTCACGCGCTATGGTGGCGAGTTGTATGCTGGCGAGCGCTTCTATGCGATGGAGGGTGGCGCGAGCCGACTCTACAATCGTACCGAACTCTACTACGACCACACGTGGTGGAGCGATGCCGTGCCCGTGAGCCTGCACGCTGGCTTTTCGTTGCACTTCATTGCGGGCAAGGTTGTGAACTCGCAGTTGATTCGATTGAGCGTTGCGCTCGACAACCGACGACTGAAACTTAATCGCAAAAACAAAGATAACTAACTCACAATGCGAAAGATAACTAACGAGGAACTGAATCGCCTCACCCCCGACGAATTTGCCGCAGCCGAGAAGTTGCCCGTCGAGATCGTTCTCGACA
>JAZOMS010000002.1:0-38982 GCA_045654145.1 Alistipes sp.
CATCTGCTGTTTGCGGGCCATCGAGAGGGTGATGCGCGAGAATTGATCGTTGATCTTGTGGAATTTCGAGCGCATAATGTCGATGGCATTGTAGCTACGCACGATCTTAACGCCAGTCAGTGATTCGTCGATCACGCTGACCATCTCGCCCATACTCTCCTGACCCTTGCGGGCGGGGTGGCGCAGACGCTTGACGATAGTGCCGATGATGACTGCGACGATCGGCAGATAGATGGCTGCGAAGATGCTCAGATCCATCGAGATTTGCAACATTCCGATCAGGTAGCCGACAATGAGCAGCGGGTCGCGGAAGGCCACCTGCAAGGTGTTGGTGATGCAGAACTGCACGACCATCACGTCCGAGGTGATCTTCGAGATGATGTCGCCCTTGCGCTCGTTGCTGAAAAAGCCCACGTGCAGACCCATCACGTTGTCAAAGACCGAGTTACGGATGCGTTGCAGCGTGCGGATACGCATCTTCTCCATCGTCCACTGCGCCAAGTAGCGCGACAGGTTGCTGATGAAGGCCGATGCCGAGATGATCACTGCCAGCACTACCATAACGTCGATAGCCGAAAAGTCAGAGCCGTGAATCAGATAGAGCAAGTGCCCTACGAAGGCGTAGAAGTAGTCCATTGTCAATTCGAGCGGAGGCAGAGTCTCGATCGCCGCAATCTGATTGACACCCTCGACATTGAACAGCGCACTGACGATCGGGATGATCATCACGAAGTTGAAGGTGTTGAAAATGGCGTAGAAGATCGAAAAAATGAGGTATGGTATAGCGTATTTTTCGATTGGTCGGGCAAAGCCAAGCAGTCGTAAATATGTTTTCATCGCGTTAAAAAGTCGAATACTTTGATTAATATAGGCCACAAATTTACGATTTTCCCAATAAATTCTCTAATTTTGCGCTAAATTTGATAAACATAAACACAAAATATACCAATATTATGGAAACAGTATTGAGCGGAATCCGCCCCACCGGACAGTTGCACTTGGGTAACTACTTCGGCGCACTTCGTAACTTCACTAAGATGCAGCACACCGACCGTTGCTTCTTTTTTATAGCTGACTACCACGCGCTTACCACGCATCCCGATCCCGCGTCGTTGCACGGTAACGTACGCAATATTTTGGCCGAGTATCTCGCCGCAGGTCTCGATCCAGAGGTGGCTACGATCTACGTTCAGAGCGATGTGCCGGAGGTGGCCGAGCTGTCGTTGTTGCTCTCGATGCACGCCTATGTGGGCGAGTTGGAGCGCACAGCATCGTTCAAGGACAAGGTGCGCAAGAACCCCAACAACGTCAATGCAGGTCTGTTGTGCTATCCCGTGCTGATGGCATCGGATATTCTTCTGCACCGTGCAACTCGCGTGCCCGTGGGTAAGGATCAGGAGCAGCACTTGGAGTTAACTCGCCTCTACGCTCGTCGATTCAACTCGATTTATGGCGTGGAGTTCTTCCCCGAGAGCCAGCCCTACAACTTCGGCGAGGAGCTGATCAAGATCCCCGGTCTTGACGGTAGCGGCAAGATGGGTAAGAGCGAGGGTAACTGCATCTACCTCTCGGACGACGATAAGGTGATCCGCAAGAAGGTGATGAAGGCCGTAACGGATTCGGGTCCGACCGAGCCCAACTCGCCCATTTCGGAGCCCGTAGCTAACATTTTTGCCATTATGAAGGCAGTTTCGGATCCCGATACCATTCAATTCTTCAAAGAACGGTATGCAGATTGCTCGATTCGCTATGGCGACTTGAAGAAGCAGCTGGCTGAGGATATCATCCGCACTGTTGCTCCCATTCGCGAGCGCATCAAGGAGATCTATGCCGACGAGGCATACCTGAGCCGCGTGGTTGCCGAGGGTGCCGAGAAGGCTCGCGAGAGTGCCGCAGCAACGGTTGCTGAGGTGCGTCGCATTATGGGTATTCACCGAATGTAAACCAAATCGAAAACAGAATAGACTATGGCGCGACGACGCTACGATAAGTTCTATCAATACTACTTGTGGCTGACCCACCGCCTGACCGATCGTCAATTGATGATGGTCTTGGCCGTTGTGGTGGGTTTAGCGGCAGGCTTGGGTACGTATATCTTCGAGATATTGTTGCATTTCATCCGCGAGGGGTTGGTCAATTGGTTCCCCGCCGAGCGTGCACAATTCCTCTATCTGATCTACCCAGCGGTGGGTATCATTCTGGCTACGTTGTTTGTCAAGTATGTAGTCAAGGATAATATCTCGGAGGGTGTTACGCGTGTGCTCTACGCTATGTCGCGTAGTAACTCGCGTATTCGTAGCCACAACTGCTGGTCGTCGGTCGTTGGAGGTGCAACGACCATCGGTTTCGGTGGTTCGGTCGGTCCTGAGGCTCCGATCGTGCTGACGGGTGCTGCCATCGGCTCGAATATCGGTAAGTTGGCGCGATTGAACTATAAGAATGTAACCCTGCTCTTGTGTTGCGGTGCGGGTGCGGCGTTGGCGTCGATATTCAAAGCTCCGATCACGGGTGTGGTCTTCGTGTTGGAGATCCTGATGCTGGACATTACCATCGGCTCGGTTACGCCACTGCTGATCGCCTCGCTGTCGGCTACGACGCTGGCACTGATGTTGCGCGGTTTCGATCCGATACTGCCCGTAACTCTCTCGGTTGCAGATAAGTTTGAACTGGCGCAGATCCCGATGTTCATCATTTTGGGCGTGTTGTGCGGATTGATGTCGTTCTACTTTACGTCGGTCAATACGGCAGTGGGTCGCTTCTTCCGCCGCTTCGATTCGCAATATAAGAAGTGGGCTGTGGGTGGCGTGCTGATTGGTGTGTTGATCTTCATCTTCCCGCCGCTCTATGGCGAGGGTTACGAGGCGATGACGGCACTGATGAGGGGCGAAACACACTCGCTGTTCGACAATTCGTTGTTCTTCCGTTTCAGTTCAATCGAGTGGGTGGTGATTCTGTTCGTCGTGGCGACAATGTTGTTCAAAGTGGTGGCTATGGCGGCAACCAACTCGGCAGGTGGTGTGGGTGGTACGTTCGCACCGTCGCTGTTTGTCGGCTCGTTCATTGGCGCGCTGACGGCATTGGTATTCAATATCATCTTCCGCTGGTTGGGTATTGATATGCAACTCTCGATCGTATCGTTCACGCTGGTGGGTATGGCGGGCGTAATGGCGGGTGTGATGAATGCACCGCTGACCTCGATATTCCTCATCGCTGAGCTGTCGAACGGCTACGAACTATTTATCCCGCTGATGATTACAGCGTCGATCTCGTTCGCGCTTGATTACTACCTCAATCCCGACTCGATCTACACCAAGCAGCTGCGTGAGCGAGGCGAACTGCTGACCCACAATAAGGATCAGTCGGTGCTGGTCTTCCTGCATATCGACCGATTGATGGAGACCGACTTCCTGCGTATCGATGAGTCGTTCACGTTGGGCGACATCGTGAAGATCATCTCGAAGGCTCACCGCAACATCTTCCCTGTGGTCGATGACGATGACGACCTGCTGGGTGTGGTGCAGTTGGATGATCTGCGTGCCGATATGTTCGACCGCGACAAATATTCGACCCCGATTACTCACTATATGATCCAGCCGCCTGACAAGATTCTGCCTCAGGAGCAGATGCAGAGTGTGTTGGAGAAGTTCGAGGATAACAAGACGTGGATGTTGCCCGTGGTCGATAAGCAGAACCACTATCTGGGCTTTATCTCGAAGTCGCGCATTTTGGCAGCTTACCGCGAGCAGTTGGTTGAGATCAGCCAGTAACCTATCGTCAATCAACAATTGTCAATCAACGCTGACCCATTATGAAAGCCCTTTCACGAATCGTAGCTATGCTGTGTGCGCTTGCTTTTGTGGCGTGCGCGGGGGAGCCTACGCGCTCGTTGGAGGAGTTCTCGACAACGGTCTATGAGCCTCGCCACGCAACGGGATTCGATCTGAGCGGAGCCGAAGGGGTGTCAAGCGTGGTCATCACGGCACGCAACCCGTGGCAGGGTGCCGAGGGGGTCGAGAAACGACTTTTCATCGCGCGCAATGGCGAACTTCCCCCCGAAGGATTCGATGGCCAGGTGGTTGAGGGTGCGGCAGAGCGAGTGGTTTGTATGTCATCGACCTATGTGGCGATGATCGATGCGCTCGGATGCACGGAGCGAGTGGTTGGCGTGTCGGGCATCGACTTTATATATAATGCGCGCGTACGCGAGGCAGCCTCTGAGGGTCGTGTGCGCGATGTGGGGCACGATTCGGATATCAATTTCGAGTTGCTGCTTACGCTGCGCCCCGATCTGGTGCTGATCTATGGCGTTGCGGGCGAGAACGGAGTGGCAAATGCCAAACTCGACGAGTTGGGTGTTCCCTATTTCTATTTGGGCGATTACGTCGAGGAGTCGCCGCTGGGCAAGGCTGAGTGGATGGTTGTGGTGGCTGAGATACTCGGTGTGCGCGAGCGTGGCGTGGAGCTCTTCGAGGGCATCGAGAACCGCTACATCGAACTGCGTGAGCGTGTAGCCGAGAGTACAACAGAGCGCCCGACGGTGATGTTCAATACCCCCTATCGCGATACGTGGTATATGCCCTCGAAAAGGAGCTATGCCGTTCAGTTGGTGGAGGATGCAGGTGGTCGATACATCTACGACGGTAACTCCGGCACCGCGTCGCAGCCCATCGACTTGGAGCAGGCATACGTGCTCACGCGCGAGGCTGACTATTGGATCAACGTAGGGCAGTATGACTCGCTCGATGCGCTGCATAGAGCCTATCCACGATTTGCAGATGCTCGTGCGGTGCGCGAAGGTCGGGTATATTCAGCCGATCGACGCACGACCGAGAGGGGCGGTAGCGATTTCTGGGAGTCGGCCGTGGTCAATCCCGATGTGGTGCTGAGCGATCTGGTGGCGATTCTGCACCCCGAACTGAACCTTGTTAGCGAGGAGCTAACCTACTATAAACGAATCGAATAATGACCCGTAATAGATTGCTTTTCACTCTGTTGGCGCTGGCGTGTGTGGCGTTGTTCTTGGCCGATGTAGCTTTGGGCTCGACCGACATCGCACTGCGTGATGTGTGGGCATCGCTCACGGGAGGCGAGGTCGATGGGGTGGTGCGCGATATTGTGCTCAAAATTCGACTAACAAAGGCTGTTGTGGCGGTGGCGGCAGGTGCGTCATTGGCGGCAAGTGGCTTGGCGATGCAGACTCTGTTCCGCAATCCGCTGGCAGGTCCATACGTGTTGGGTGTGTCGTCGGGTGCGAGCTTGGGTGTTGCGCTCTTTCTGCTGGGGGCTCCGCTGTTGGGCGTGGCGGGCGGATCGATGATGCAGACCGTCGGATTGGCGGGTGCGGCGTGGATCGGCTCGGCTGCAATTTTGACAATGGTGCTTGCGGTGAGCCGCCACATTAAAGATATAATGGTTATTCTGATACTCGGAATGATGTTCTCGTCGGCGGTTGATTCGTTGGTGCAGATACTTCAATATTTGAGCGATGAGGCTGCATTGAAGGCATTCGTGGTATGGACTATGGGGTCGTTGGGCGACGTTACGGGGCGCGAGTTGGTGTTGATGTTGCCCGTAGTGGCGTTGGGTTTGGTGCTCTCGGTAGCGTCGATCAAATCGCTCAATCTGCTGCTTTTGGGCGAGAACTATGCCCGCACGATGGGACTCAATGTGCGCCGATCGAGGGTGCTGATCCTCTCGGCAACGGTGCTGCTGGCGGGTACGGTAACGGCCTTCTGCGGTCCGATCGGATTCATCGGTTTGGCTGTTCCACACGTGGCACGAATGGTGTTCGCCTCGGCCGACCATCGCACGCTGATGCCTGCATCGATGTTGATCGGAGCGGTGGTGCTGTTGCTTTGCGATTTGATATCCAAACAGTTGGGATTCCCCGTAAATACTATCACGGCACTGCTCGGTATTCCGATCGTGGTGCTGGTTGTTGTACGTAAAAAGAGTCTGTTCTAACGATGATACGTCTCGAAAACATAACGCTCGGTTACGGTTCGCGCCGTCTGCTCGATGGTGTTACGACTCGCTTTGAGGCGGGTCGGCTGACGGCACTCATCGGTCGCAATGGTGCTGGCAAGAGTACCTTGTTGCGCGCGCTGGCGGGGTTGGAGCCGTTGCAGGCGGGTGCGATCACGATTGGAGGGCAATCGATAGCCGATCTTGATGGGGCGGAGGCGGCACGATGGGTGGCATTTGTGGCTACGGATAAGGTGCGCATCGCCAATCTGCCGTGTGAGGATCTGGTGGCGATGGGACGTGCGCCTTACACCAATTGGATTGGTCGTTTGCAGGCGGTCGATCGTGAAATTGTGGCCGATGCATTGATCAAGGTGGGTATGTCGGATTTTGCCCGCAAGACGATGGATCGTATGTCGGACGGTGAGTGCCAGCGCGTTATGATTGCTCGTGCGTTGGCTCAGCAGACTCCCGTGATCTTGCTCGACGAGCCGACTGCATTTCTCGATATGCCCAATCGCTATGAACTCTGCCGCTTGTTGCAACGCTTGGCGCACGACGAGCAGAAGGTGATTATCTTCTCGACGCACGAGTTGGATATCGCTACGAAGATGTGCGACTCGATCGCGCTGCTCGATACCCCGCAGTTGCTGCACCAAACCTCCTCGGATATGGTTGCAGGTGGTGCGATCGAGCGGTTGTTCGGGATATAGTGTATAAATCAAGATTTTGGATAACAAAAATTGAAGTTCGACGTTATTTTAGTACATTTGTCGATTGGAATCACGCGAATAGAATATCAAAATATGAATAATTTCAAGAAACTCAACAATTTAGTCGGTTGGATCGTCTTCGCCGTTGCAACGATGGTCTATCTGCTGACGATGGAGCCGACCGCAAGCCTTTGGGACTGCGCCGAGTTCATCGCTACGTCATACAAACTCGAAGTGGGACACCCTCCCGGTGCTCCGCTCTTTATGATGTTGGCACGTCTGTTTATGCTCTTTGCGCCCTCGACCGCATCGCTGGCCGCAATGGTCAATACGATGTCGTCGGTGGCAAGCGGTTTCTGCATCCTGTTTCTCTTCTGGACAATCACCCACCTCGCACGACGTATCTACACGGCAGGTGGTCGAGAACTGACCTCTGGCTCGGTGTGGGCCGTTCTCGGTGCGGGTGCTGTGGGTGCGCTGGCCTATACATTCACCGATACCTTCTGGTTCTCGGCTGTCGAGGGTGAGGTCTATGCTCTCTCGTCGATGTTTACGCCGCTGGTGGTGTGGGCGATGCTCAAATGGGAGGATGTGGCCGACGAGCCGCACGCCAACCGCTGGTTGATCCTGATTGCCTACCTGATGGGTCTGTCGATCGGTGTGCATATCCTGAACCTGCTGACTATCCCTGCATTGGTATTCATCTACTACTACCGCAAGTGGCAGACCGTAACGATCAAAGGTGTCGTGGTGGCAACCTGCGTGGCTGGTGCAATTCTGGTGGCAGTCAATAGCATAATCATCCCCTATACGGTGGCTGTGGGAGCTGCGGTCGATCGTCTGTTTGTCAATACGTTGGGTCTGCCCGTCAATTCGGGTATGGTCTTCTTTGTCTTTGCACTCTTTGCGGCGTTGGGAGCAGCTGTGTGGTTTACCCACAAGCGTGGCAAAGTGTTGCTCAATACCATTGCGCTGGCCGTAACAGTCATTATGCTCGGTTACAGCTCGTATGCCTCGATGACTATCCGTGCGGTGGCCAACCCCCCGATGAATAGCAACAACCCCAACAACCCCTATGCGCTGTTGTCGGTGCTGAATCGTGATCAATATGGTGCGCGTCCGTTGCTCTACGGAGCATACTACTCGACACCGATCGTCGATGTTACGACCAAGAGGATCTATTATGTCGGTAGCGATGGCAAATATACCTCGAAGGAGGTTCTGGATGGTTATACATTCCCCGACGAGCATAAGCATATCTTCCCACGTATGTGGAATGCTCACAAGAGCGAGAGCGAGTATCAGGCGTGGGCGTCGTATCGTACCCGTACCGATTTCGCTCGCGACGACAAGGGTGAGATTATGCGTGATGAGGCGGGGCGTCCGATCAAGGTCGAGGTGCCCGATTTCGGCAAGCGTGTTACCTTTCTGGACGAGAATGGTCAGCAGCGTTCGTTCGTCGAGCCGACCTTTGGTGAGAATCTGCACTTCTTCTTCTCATACCAGCTCAACTATATGTATTGGCGCTACTTCTTGTGGAACTTCGTAGGTCGTCAGAACGACCGTCAGGCAAGCGGTTCGACACTCACCGACGGTAATTGGCTGTCGGGTATCCGTTTCATTGACGAACTCTATCTCGGTCCGCAGGATGATATGCCCGATGATCTGGCTTCGAACAAGGGTCGCAATACCTACTTCTTCCTGCCCTTCCTGTTGGGTCTGTTGGGTCTGATCTATCAGCTCAACCGCGATCAGAAGAACTTCTCGATCGTGATGTGGTTGTTCATTATGATGGGTATTGCGCTGGTAGTCTATTTCAATACCTCGCCCTCGGAGCCGCGCGAACGCGACTATGTCTATGCTGGCTCGTTCTACGCCTTCTCGATCTGGATCGGTCTGGGTGTGCTGGCGGTGCGTGATGCTTTGGCTCGCCTGACGAAGCGCGACGGGGTGTCGATTGCAGCTGTGGCGACGGTGATCTGCTCCGTAGTGCCCACGATCTTGGCTGCTGAGAATTGGGACGACCACGACCGCAGCCACCGCTACGTGGCACGCGACATCGGTAGCAACTATCTCGAATCGACCCTGCCCAACTCGATCATTCTCAACTTTGGCGATAATGACACCTTCCCGCTGTGGTACAATCAGGAGGTTGAGGGTGTGCGCCCTGATGTGAAGGTGATGAATATGAGCTATTTGGGAGCTGAGTGGTATATCGACCAAATGCGTATCCGTTCGAACGATGCAGCCCCCGTTCCGTTCACTCTGCCGCGCGAGAAATATACCTACTGTAACGAATTGGTACATATCGTCGATCGTTTTGAGCGTCCGGTTGATGTGGCCGATGTGATCGACTTTGTGGCGAGCGAGGATCGCCACTCGAAGGTGCAGCTCAACGATGGCAGTTGGAACGACTATATCCCTGCACGTCGCTTGGCTCTGCCTGTCAATAAGGAGAATGCGCTGGCAAGCGGTATCGTCAGCCAGAAGGATGCCCACCTGATGGTCGATACGGTCTATATCAACCTCTCGCAGGGCAAAAACTATATCGAGAAGAGCGAGTTGATGTTGCTCGATATGCTGGCTCACTTCGATTGGAAACGCCCGATCTATTTCACGCAGATCTACTCGTTGCAGAAACTCGGTCTGCTGCCCTACTTGCAGTTCGATGGCTATGCCTACCGTCTGGTGCCGATCTATACGCCACTGGGTGGTCGCTACGATGTGATCGGTCGCATCGACACCGACTACACCTACCCGCTGATGATGGATAAGTTTCGCTATGGCAATATCGCTGACGAGAGGGTCTATGTCGATGGTTTCGTAACCTATAACCTCAATGTGGCACACGCTCGCGATTCGTTTGCGGCGTTGGCTAAGCAGTTGGTGCGTGAGGGCGACAAGGAGCGCGCTTTGGAGGTGCTCGATGCGGGTGTTGAGCGCCTGCCGTTCACCAAGTTGGAGCACTCGGAGATGAGCACACTCCCGATCATCGAGGGTTATTATGAGGCAGGTGGCGTCGAGAAGGGCGATGCGATCTTGCGCGATTACGCAACGCTGCTGGTTGAGCACATCGACTACTATGCACGTTTCGATGGTCGCTTCTCGTCGCAGGTAGATCCCGTGCTGGACGAGAAGTTGGAGATCTACGAAATTCTCTATATGACGGCTGCACGCTATGGTCGCCGTGAGTTGGTTGCTGAGATGAACGACTTCTATCGCTCGATCGGTGTCGAGGAGGTCGATCTGATCCAGCTGACCGAGGAGTAGTTAGTTGTACAAGATTCAAGAGTCAAAAAATATGGATAAACTCTTCGACCCCAATGGTGTGGGTGTGGCAAATGGCAATTATTACGGTCTGCCGTTCGATGCATCTGAGGCAGATCTGGTTCTGGTCGAGGCTCCGTGGGATGTAACCGTTTCGTATGGTGATGGTACGGCCGATGGTCCGGAGGCGATTCGTGAGGCCTCGACCCAGCTCGATCTCTACGATGCCGACTATCCCGATGCTTGGCGTCGAGGTATTGCGGCTATGCAGCCCGATGAGTTGATGCGTGAGCAGAGCCGTGTGTGGCGTGCCGAGGCCAAACGTGTGATTGATGCGCTCGAAGCGGGTGAGGCGGATGGTAGCACGAGCGATCTGCTCGCTGCGATTAATCGCGCTTGTGAGCAGATGAACGAGCAAGTCTATCAGAAGGTTGCACGCCTGATCGATCAGGGCAAGTTGGTCGGTCTGGTCGGTGGTGATCACTCGGCACCCTATGGTGCGGTGCGTGCTGTGGCGGAGCGCTACGATAGCTTTGGCGTGTTGCATTTCGATGCCCACCGCGACCTACGTGAGGCCTACGAGGGTTTCAACTACTCGCACGCCTCGATTATGTACAACCTGCTACGCGATGTGCCCCAGGTGGAGCGTCTGGTACAGGTTGGCGTCCGTGATTTCTGCGATGCCGAGCAGGAGCTGGCCGATCGTGAGGAGCGTGTGGTGAGTTTCACCGATCGCGCGTTGAGCCACGCTCGCTATGCCGGCAAGACGTGGGCGGAGCAGTGCTCGGAGATCGTCGAACAGCTGCCTCAGCAGGTCTATGTTAGCTTCGATATTGACGCCCTCGAAGTGCAATATTGCCCCACGACCGGCACTCCTGTGGTGGGTGGTCTGTCGTTCAACGAGGCGGCCTACCTGATATGGCGTGTGGTGGAGAGCGGTCGCCGAATCATTGGTTTCGATCTGGTCGAGGTTGCCCCCTCGGAGGAGGGTCATATCGACGAGATGGTCGGTGCGCGAATGCTCTACAAACTGTGTTGTGCAACGCTTAAATCGCAGAATAATAGATAATCAGAAAAAGAGATAGAAGATGAAAAAGATGACACTTCTTGCGGCACTTGTGGCGGCCGTGATTCTCAGCTCGTGCGGTTCGTCGGGTGGCAATCGCGCACTCAAAACCGAGGCCGACTCGCTGGCATACGTGATCGGTATGAATGTGGGTTATAACCTCAAATACAACACCGATTCGACGCTCGACGTTGAGTTGTTGTGTGCCGCGATCCGCGACACCTACAACGGCACGTTGCAGATGGATATGGAGCAGGCGGGTGCGTTCTACCGTCAGTATCACAATGTGGTGAAACCGCGTCGCACCAAGGCCGAATCGGAGGAGTTTCTCTCGCGTGTGGAGCGTGAGAACTCGGAGGTGAAGCGCACCGAGAGCGGTCTGCTCTATCTGATCGAGGAGCAGGGCGATACGATTCGTGCGGTAAAGCCTGAGGATCAGGTGCGTATCCAATTCCGCGCCACGACCAAGGAGGGGCGTGAGTTCGAAACGACATATGACGACAATCAAGCTGAGCAATTTGCACTCAATCAGGTGGTTGAGGGTCTTGGCGAAGGCTTGCAGATGGTCGGACAGGGTGGCAAAATCAAGCTATGGATGCCCGCGACGTTGGGTTATGGTGCGACGGGCAACCGTAAGATCGGAGCCAATGAGGCACTCTGTTTCGAGGTTGAGGTTGTCGAGGTTATTCCTGCCGAGGAGGATAAGGAGGAGTAAAATCGCGTAAAAAACTGCAAGTTGTTGGGTAAAAGTGATTCATTCTCACAAAAAAACACTACATTTGCCCTCTCAAAACTAACAGAATAGAACGAAACTAATTAAACAGAATAAAGCAATTATGAAGAAAATTTTGGTTATCATCGCCACCGCAGCTGCAATGCTGATGGTTTCGTGCTCGTCGAAGGAGTCGTCGATCACCGTAGGCGGTTCGAGCGAGCTGGACTCGCTGTCGTATGCGTTGGGTTCGAACATCGCATATATGATTAAGTATAACCTTGGCGATCTGGACGTTAACTACGACAAGATCACTAAGGGTATCGAGGATTTCGCTCGTGGCAAGAACTCGTTCACTCCTGAGCAGGCTGGCGAGATTTTGCAGAGCTACTTTATGGCTCCGCGCGATAGCGTAGCATTCCGTTCGGAGGCTCACCGCGACTCGATCTCGTATGCTCTGGGCGTAGATCAGGGTAACGGTATGGACGCTGCACGTGTTCCGGCTCAGACCAAGTGGATCAACAAGGCATTCGCTGACGTGAAGGCTGACCACAGCGCATTTGGCGAGGGTCAGGACGCTGAGCGCACCACTATGCGCGTAATGCAGAACTGGTTTATGGTTGAGGCTCCTAAGATGTTCTTGAAGGAGTCGGAGGATTTCTTGGCTAATATCGAGAAGGACAAGAAGTGGCAGAAGACCGAGAGCGGTCTGCTCTATCAGATCGTTGAGGAGGGTGACGCTGAGGTTCGCGCTACCAAGATCACCGATAAGGTTAAGGTTCACTACAAGGGTCTGAATATGAAGGGCGAGCAGTTCGACTCGTCGTACGATCGTGGCGAGCCCGCTGAGTTCCCCCTGAACGCTGTTATCAAGGGCTGGGGCGAAGGCGTTATGCTGATCGGTCAGGGTGGTAAGATCAAGATGTGGTTGCACCCCGACTTGGCTTACGGTCCTCAGGCGATGAGCGAGCAGATCGGTCCCAACTCGGCTCTCTATTTCGAGGTTGAGTTGCTGGAGGTTATGCCCGACATCGAGGTTGAGGAGGCTGCTGAGGAGTAATCTCACTCAGTGCTGACAATATGGTGGTCGCAACCCCTTGCGGGGTGCGACCTTTTTTTTGTTATCAAAATTCAACGTTTTTTTGATTTTTGAGTAAAAATTGTGAATTGTGAATTGTGAATTGTGAATTGTGAATTGTGAATTTTTCACTATTTTTGTAAAAAGTAAAACCAAAATAGTAAAAACGATGAAACGCATTACGATGATTCTGTGTTCGTTGCTTGCGGTAGCTTGTGCGGGCAACCAACCCACAACCGAACAGACGACCGATGCAGCGGTACATTGCCGCATCGAGGGTAAGGTTCATAACCGCCCCGATTCGGATATGTTGTTGCTCTATGTCGGTATCGATGGGAACGTTGCGATGTCGTCCAAGCCACACGCCGAGATCGAGATTCGTGGGGGAGAGTTTTCGTGCGATCTATATATCGACGAGCCACAATATTGTGAGTTGGTCTTTGCCGATGAGCTGGCAGTGGGTGCGTGGCGCGCAATCGACTTTATAGCCGACAACTGCACGGTGAAGTTTGATCTCTATCCCGAAGATGAGTTCTTGAAAACCAAGATCGAGGGCGTAGGTGCAACAGCTGAATATCAATCGTATAAACTCCAACTGCGAGCTTTGCAGGAGCAAGCTCAGACGGAGTCGGACAAGCTACGCGACCAAAGCCGTTACAACACCAAAGAGTACGACGCTTTAATCGCCGAGATCGAGGCTATCGAGGGTAATACGCCCGAGCGCACGGCTCTGATCGAGCAGTTGCAGGCGATGACCGACGAGGAGCAATACACGCCCGAGGCAATCGCACTGCGCAATCGCAACAAGACAGAGCATAAGGCAACGTTGCTCTCGATTGTCGAGGGTGAGATGTCGTTGGCACGCTTGGCGTTGCTGGCTCGTCAAATGGTGTATAGTCTGCCCGATCAGGAGTTTATCGATGTCTTTGAGCAGGTCTATGCTATCGAGATGCCTGAAAATCCGATGTCGCAATTCTGCCGTCGTCAGATCGACGGTCTGAGCTTGCAAGTGGGCAATCACTATGTTGATTTCGAGGCTCCCGACCTTGATGGGCAGATGCACCGTCTGTCGGAGATGGTCGAGGGGGCGAAGATCGTGCTGCTCGACCTGTGGGCGTCGTGGTGTGGTCCGTGCCGTCGCGCGTCGATGGAGATGATCCCGCTCTACGAAAAGTATAAGAATCAGGGCTTTGCGGTGGTGGCAATTGCCCGCGAGAGCGAATCGACTGAGGCGATGGAGGCTGCAATTAGCAAGGATGGCTACACGTGGCCGCAGTTGGTCGAGCTGGACGACCGCGCAAATATCTGGTCGCAATATGGTTGTGTCAACGCCGCAGGTCGTCGAATTTTGTTCAATGCCGAGGGCGAAATATTAGCTTTCGATCCGACGATTGAGCAATTGACGGCTGAGGTCGAGAGGGTGTTGGGTGCGCCAAAAGCAGAGTAAAATCGATCGCTAAACCATAAAAACGGACAAAATCTCGCACTCCACGGTGCGGGATTTTGTTTTTTCGAGCAAAATGCGTACTTTTATGGATTAATTTCAACCGTTTTATAAAATTTATTCAAAGAGTTATGAAAGCAAAGTTGATGCTTTACAACACTCTTTCGCGCAAGAAAGAGGAGTTCACACCCTACAACCCGCCATTTGTAGGGTTGTACGTCTGTGGCCCCACCGTATATGGCGATCCGCATTTGGGACACGCCCGTCCCGCAATCACCTTCGATCTGTTGTTCCGCTATCTGAAATCGGAGGGCTACAAGGTGCGTTACGTGCGTAACATCACCGATGTAGGCCACCTCGAACACGATGCCGACGAGGGTGAGGATAAGATCTCTAAAAAGGCTCGTTTGGAGCAGCTCGAACCGATGGAAGTGGCTCAGTTCTACACCGATCGCTATCACGACGCTATGCGCGAGTTGGGCGTACTGCCCCCCTCGATCGAGCCGCACGCCTCGGGTCATATCATCGAGCAGATCGAGTATGTGAAGAGGATACTCGACAAGGGTCTGGCATACATCAGCAATGGCTCGGTCTATTTCGACGTCGAGGCGTACAACGCCAAGTACAACTACGGCAAGCTGTCGGGTCGCAACCTCGACGATATCAAGGCTAACACCCGCGAGCTGGACGGTCAGAGCGACAAGCGCAACTCGTTCGATTTCGCGCTGTGGAAGAAGGCGTCGCCTGAGCATATTATGCGTTGGCCCTCGCCGTGGAGCGATGGTTTCCCCGGCTGGCATATGGAGTGCTCGGCAATGAGTGCCAAGTACTTGGGTGAGCAGTTCGATATTCACGGCGGTGGTATGGACCTGATGTTCCCCCACCACGAGTGCGAGATTGCGCAGTCGACCGCAGCGTGCGGACACGACTCGGCTCGCTATTGGGTGCATAACAATATGATCACGATCAATGGTCAGAAGATGGGTAAGTCGCTGGGCAACTTCATCACCTTGGAGGAGTTGTTCACGGGCAACCACAAGCTGCTCGAACAGGCATACTCGCCGATGACGATCCGTTTCTTCATCTTGCAGGCGCAGTATCGCTCGACGCTCGACTTCTCGAACGAGGCTTTGAAGGCTGCCGAGAAGGGTATGGACCGACTGATGAAGGCGGTTGAGACACTCTCGAAGGTTAAGCCGTCGGCTACATCAACTGTCGATCCGAGCGATTTGGAGCGTCGTTGCTCGGAGGCTATGGCGGACGATCTGAATTCGCCGATGGTTATCTCGGCACTGTTCGATTGGGTGCGCACGATCAACCAATTGGCTGAGGGTCAGCAGACTATCTCGGCTGAGGATTTGGAGACGTTGCGTGCGATCGTCAAGCGTTACGTATTCGATATTTTGGGTTTGCGCGACGAGAAGTCGGCAGGTGCGTCGGGCAACGATATGGTCTCGCCGCTGGTTGAGATGTTGCTCGAAATGCGTCAGCAGGCTAAGGCTGAGAAGAATTGGGCTCTGTCGGATCAGATTCGTAACCGCCTGACCGAGATCGGTATCCGCGTCAAGGACCGCAAGGACGGCTACGATTGGGAGATCGAGTAACGAGTTGAACAATGCCAAATTAGACAAAGCAATGAGTGAGAAAAAACGCGAGCAGGGCACGGGTCTTGCGATTGGATTGGCATTAGGTCTCTGCTATGGTCTCATTTTCGACAATCTCGCCATTGGTCTTTGTATTGGTGTGGCATTGGGCGCAGGTATGGACAGCTACAATAAACGCAAAAACAATAAGGAGCAGTAACCCTGATGGTTAGCGACGAACAAATACGCGAACTTGTGGAGCGATTGGCGACGCTCGGTCGATGTCTGAACATCGAGCAGCGCCGTATCGACCTTGCGAACGAGGAGGAGAAGACCCAAGAGCCAAACTTTTGGGACGACCCCGATCGTGCGCAGGAGCAACTGCGCAAGGTGTCGTCGATCAAGAGTTGGATCGAGGAGTACGACACGCTGGCGGGCGTGGTTGGTGATGGGGAGCTTGTGCCCGATTTTCTGCGCGTGGGCGTGATGGAGGAGGCTGAGGCCGACGCTCTCTACGCCGATGCGATGGAGAAGACCGAGTCGCTCGAATTGCGCAATATGCTCCAAGGTGAGGAGGATAAGATGGGCGCCATTATGGATATCAATGCAGGTGCGGGTGGCACCGAGGCGTTGGATTGGGCGTCAATGTTGTTGCGTATGTATACCCGCTGGGGCGAGGCGCACGGCTACAAAGTGCGTATTCAGGACTATCAGGCGGGCGACGAGGTGGGCGTCAAATCGTGTACATTGGAGTTCGATGGTCCGATGGCGTATGGCTACTTGAAGAGTGAGAATGGAGTTCATCGTATGGTGCGCCTCTCGCCATTCAATGCCAACAACAAGCGCCAGACAACCTTTGCATCGGTCTTTGTGTCGCCGGCAGTCGATGACACGATTGAGATCACCATCGAGAAGAGCCGCCTCTCGTGGGATACCTTCCGCAGTAGTGGCGCGGGTGGGCAGAACGTCAATAAGGTCGAGTCGGGTGTGCGTCTGCGCTACCTCTACAAAGACCCCGATACGGGTGTCGAGGAGGAGATTCTGATCGAGAATACCGAAACCCGCGACCAGCCTAAGAACCGCGAGAATGCTCTGCGAATCCTCCGTTCGAAGCTCTATCAGCGCGAGTTGGATCGCCGTATGGCTACCCAGCAGGCGTTGGAGGCGACCAAGAAACGTATTGAGTGGGGTTCGCAGATTCGATCGTATGTGTTTGATGATAGACGAGTTAAGGACCACCGTACGGGTTGCCAAACCTCGAATGTCGAGGCAGTGATGGATGGTGAGATTGACCAATTCATCAAGTCGTTCCTGATGCAGTTTGGTGCTGAGGTGTAGGCTCTCTTCGAAGTCAAGATAACAACTAAGCCGCGCTCTCCACAGGAGGGTGCGGCTTTACTTTTGGATCGCAGCGATGATTCGCTCCAATCCGCTGCGAGATAGGGGAGTGCGACCAAAGCGGAAGGAGAACTCCTCCTCGCTCATCGAGCACCAATCGACCTCGCTCATCGAGCGTGGATCGAATGTCGGAGCTATGGCTGGGAGTGTTGCCAGCGGTTTCGAATGGTTGTATGGACAGACATTCTGGCACTCCTCGCATCCGAATGCCCAACCGTGCAGACCACAACCATTGGGCATAGCAGTCTCGCGTTCAATGGTTAGGCGCGAAATGCAACGGCGTGAGTCGATTGTGTGATTGTCCGACACGGCTCGATTAGGGCAGGCCTCAATGCAGCGTCGGCATTCGCCACAACCGTTTCCTGCGTAGGGCTCGTCATAGCTGTCCACCTCATCGCATACGACCAGCGCTCCGAGAAGCACCGTCGAGCCATATTCGCGCGTAATGAGCAACGATTGCCGTCCGATCCAGCCTAAGCCAGCCTCGTCAGCCCAGGCCTTTTCGGCCAGCGGTGCCGAATCGACAAAGGCACGCCCCGCAAGCGACGGATTGACCTCGCGCAGACGAGCTAACATCGTGAGTAACATCTGCTTAATTGTCGAATGGTAGTCGGTGGTGCAGGCGTACGAGGCCACCTTGCAGCGGGCGTCAGTCGCATAGCCATTGGTGATCGGGTTGCGATAGTTCAAGGCGCAAATGACCACCGTCTGCGCACCCTCGACCAACAGCGCAGGATCGAAGCGCTTGTCGATGTTGCGAGCGAGATAGTCCAGCCCATCGCCATTGCCTTGTGCGATCCACTCCTCGAAGCGAGTGCGCAAAACCTCTAAGGATCTGCATTTTACTACCCCACAAAGCGAGAACCCAACATCGTGGGCAACAGCGTGTATGTGCTTTCTGTTCAGCATATAGGCAATTTTCACTGCAAAATTATGCATTAAATAATAAAAAATAGTACCTTTGTGTTTTAATTCCCGTATTAAAGTTGAAAAAATATGTCTTTTAGAACTCTTGCCGAGATGCTCAAACAGAGCGTCGAGAAGTATTCCGACTTGATGTGCTCGCAGATGCTTGGCAACACGAAAATGACCTTCAAAGAGCTCGGCGAACGCGTCGAGAAGGTGAAACAGCTGCTCGTGGGTGCAGGTTTGAAGCAGGGCGATAAGGTCGCTCTGTACAGTTCGAGCCACTCGAATTGGGCAGTCTGCTATATGGCAACCGTGTCGGCTGGTATGGTTATCGTTCCCATTCTTCCCGATTTCTCGGAAGTTGAACTCGAAAAGATCCTTGAACACTCGGAGGCTAAGGCACTCTGCGTGTCGGATAAACTCTACACCAAAGTGTCGAAAGAGCGTGTGGCGAAGTCGAATATCGTCATCCGCACCAAGAACCTCAGCGTGTTGGCGCAGAACGTCAATGAGCAGGGCTCGATGGCTGAGCCTCAGCCTGAGGATCTGGCTGCAATCATCTACACCTCAGGCACAACCTCGTCGCCAAAGGGTGTGATGCACACCCACCAGAGCCTCTGCTCGCAGTTGCATCTGTTGCAGAATCTCTATCCGATCCATCGCGACGATGTGTGGCTCTCGGTGCTGCCTCTGTCGCACACCTACGAGTGCTCGCTGGGTATGTTGTTCCCGATGTCGCGCGGTTCGAATGTGACCTATCTCGATCGTCCGCCCACGGTGTCGGTGCTGTTGCCTGCATTGAAGCAGGTGCGCCCCACGATTATGCTGATCGTACCGCTGATTATCGAGAAGATATTCAAGCATCAGGTGCTCGCAACCTTCAATTCGAAGGCGGTGTTGCGCACGCTCTATGGTTGGGGCTTTACGCGCCGAATGTTGCACCGTATGGCTGGTAAGAAACTCATCAAGGTATTTGGTGGTCGTGTTCGTTTCCTCGGTATCGGTGGTGCTAAACTCGATCCGCAGGCTGAGCAGTTCCTGCTGGATGGCAAGCTGAACTACGCTATCGGCTATGGTTTGACCGAGACCGCTCCGCTGATTGCAGGTGCACTGCCCGGCTTGACCCGTCTGGGTTCGACAGGTCCTGCAATGCAGGGTGTTGAGGTGCGCCTCGACAACATCAACGAGAAGGGTGAGGGTGAGCTGGTGGCTAAGACTCCTTGCGTAATGAAGGGCTACTACAAGAATCCTGAGGCTACGGCCGAGGTCTTCACCGAGGATGGCTGGTTCCGCACACGCGACATAGCAACGATTGCTGACGATGGCTACATCTCGATCAAGGGTCGTGTCAATAGTATGATCGTTGGTCCCAGCGGTGAAAATATCTATCCTGAGGAGATCGAGCACGTGATCAATAGCAACTCGCTGGTGGCTGAGTCGATCGTTACGATGGAGGAGGGTCGTCTTATCGCCCTCGTGAACTTCAACCGTGAGGAGTTGGAGCGTCGCTATCTCGATCTCAAAGACAATCTCTCGGAGAAGATGGAGGAGGTCAAGAAGGAGGTGATGCAGTACGTCAACTCGCAGGTGAACAAGTTCTCGCGTATTTCGGAGGTTGAGGAGGTTGAGGAGTTCCAGAAGACCCCTTCGATGAAGATCAAGCGTTTCCTTTACAACAACCGCAAGAAGCAGAAGTAGAGATCTCTAATTCACGATTCATAATTTGAGCCGCACTTTCGGGTGCGGCTTTTTTCTTCTAATTAATATCTAATAATCGCAAAAAAAGGGCTGCGTCTTTACGCAGCCCCTCGTTATTTCGAAAGCAAATCGAATTACTTGCGATATACCTTCTTGTAACCGTAGATAGCCTCGTCGCCGAGCTCCTCTTCGATACGGAGCAGCTGGTTGTACTTAGCCATACGATCCGAACGCGACATCGAACCGGTCTTGATCTGACCCGAGTTGGTTGCAACTGCGATGTCAGCGATGGTAGCGTCCTCGGTCTCACCCGAACGGTGCGAAGTAACCGAAGTGTAACCAGCGCGGTGAGCCATCTCGATAGCGTCCAGAGTCTCGGTCAACGAACCGATCTGGTTAACCTTGATCAGGATCGAGTTACCGCAACCCATCTCGATACCCTTCTTCAAGAACTCTACGTTGGTTACGAACAGGTCATCACCTACCAGCTGGCACTTGTCGCCGATAGCTGCGGTGAGCTGCTGCCAGCCCTCCCAGTCGTTCTCGCTCATACCGTCCTCGATCGAGTCGATAGGATACTTCTCAACCAGACCCTTCAAGTACTCAACCTGCTCAGCCGAAGTGCGCTTTGCACCCTTCTCGCCCTCGAACTTGGTGTAGTCATAGATACCGTCCTTGTAGAACTCCGACGAAGCGCAGTCCATACCGATCATAACGTCCTTACCGGGAACGTAACCAGCCTTCTCGATAGCCTTGATGATCGAATCCAAAGCGTCCTCGGTGCCGTCCAATGCGGGAGCGAAACCACCCTCACCACCTACAGCCGTCGAAAGACCACGAGCGTGGAGCACCTTCTTCAGGTTGTGGAATACCTCAGCACCCATGCGAACACCCTCCTTGAGCGACGAAGCGCCTACGGGGCGAATCATGAACTCCTGGAATGCGATCGGAGCATCCGAGTGCGAACCACCGTTGATGATGTTCATCATAGGAACGGGCAGAGTCTTAGCGTTGGTACCACCGATGTAGCGATACAGGGGCAGACCGAAGTAGTCAGCAGCAGCCTGAGCAACAGCCAACGATACGCCGAGGATAGCATTTGCGCCGAGGTTGCTCTTGGTCTTGGTGCCGTCGAGCTCGATCATAGTCTTGTCGATACCAACCTGATCGGTAACGTTCATACCTACGATCTCCTTAGCGATGATCTCGTTTACATTCTTAACTGCCTTCTGAACACCCTTACCGAGGTAACGGCTCTTGTCGCCGTCGCGAAGCTCCAATGCCTCGTTCTCGCCGGTCGATGCGCCACTGGGAACTGCTGCACGGCCGAATGCGCCGCTTGCGGTTGCTACTTCAACTTCGATGGTCGGGTTGCCGCGCGAGTCAAGGATCTCACGTGCGTGAACACTAATGATTTGCATAGTTGTAATTGTTGTTTAATAAGTTATTATATGTGCTTGTTTTCGTATTTACATACAATTTGCGTTGCAAATTTACGGTTTTCTTCCGAATCTCAAAAATAATTTTCGCCCAATCACTCACCTTTATACATTTTATCCACTATAACCGTTACTGCGCCGTCGCCCGTAACGTTTGTGGCGGTGCCGAAACTATCCATTGCGATGTAGAGTGCGATCATCAAACCGATCTGCATTTCGTCGAATCCGAGCATCGATTGCAGCACTCCTATGGCTGCCATAATTGCGCCTCCCGGCACACCTGGTGCAGCCACCATCGTTACCCCCAGCATAGCGATAAAGGCCGACATATCGAGCAGCGAGATACTATCGCCCGTGAGCATCATAATTGCCATTGCGCAAGCGACGATCTTCATCGTGCTACCCGACAGATGGATCGTAGCGCACAGAGGCACGGTGAACGAAGCCAGCTCGGGTCGCACACCAAGTTTGAGAGTCTGTTCAAGTGTTACGGGAATTGTGGCTGCCGACGACTGCGTACCGAGTGCGGTGAAGTAGGCGGTCAGCATCGTGCGTAACATCTTGAAGGGGTTCTTCTTGGCTACCACGCCTGCGATCGAGAACTGCACGACGAGCAGAAGCACGGTCAGGGCAAAGATCAGTACGATCAATTTGAGGAAGACGCCCATAATTGCCGCCACCTGTCCCGATACGGTGATTTGCAGGAAGATACCGAAGATATAGAGCGGCAAGAGCGGTATGATGATGCCCGTAATGACCGTGGTGATAATCGCCTTAAATTCGTCGAACGCGCTTTTGATGGTCTTGGCCTCGCAGTAGGCGATGCCCAAACCCATCACAAACGAGGCTATCAGCGCACTCATTACGCTCATCAGCGGTGGCATTTCGACCGTGAAGTAGGGCGCGAGGGCGGCAGTCTGCTCACCCAGGTCGGGTAGCTCGGCACCGCGCAGCAGGGTGGGGTAGATCGCCTCGCACGCACCGTAGGTCATAAATCCCGACATCAGCGTGAAGGCGTATGCCAGCAGTGCCGTGATTGCCAGCAGACGACCCGCACTACGTCCCAGATCGGCGATACCAGGAGTAACCAATCCGATGATCAGCAACGGAATGATGAATGATAGGAAATTGCCGAATAGGGAATTGAACGTCAGAAATATGCGGGTGAGCGCATCGGGAAAGAACAATCCGCAGAGCGTACCGACGAGGATTGCGACAATGATTTTAGGTAGCAGACCGAGTTTAGGCAATTTCATAGCAATCGTTTTTGATGTTGTTTTGTTGCGAACGTCGTTGAGTGCAGAGTCTTGCGCACAACTCCAATTATACAAAATTGCTAAAAAAATCTCAAACGTCCAAATGGCGTCAGGGATTTTTGTGCGATTCTGACATCAATTGCGTATCGCGATTGCCCCTCTCGCTATGTGGCGTAAAAAAAAGGGGGTGGAGGGCGACGTCCGTCGGCCTCCACCTTCGAGAATAAAAAAGGGAGTGAGAATATTGCCGCTACTTCATCTCGGACAACGCCACATTGCGTCCGAGTTCACGACAATGGGGTTATTAATGGTGTACACTAATAGTCGTAATCCAATTCGAACTCATCGACCGTCAGCAACGAGCCGTCGCCACCCGTGAAGTAGTCGCCATACTTGCTGGCCGAGATCACGCAGATCATATACTTGGGTTTGCGCGAGGTCGAGCGATACTCGAAGTCAATCTCGAACTGCTTGTATTCCGACACCACATCGCCCGACTGCAACTGCGCCACGGCGATGATCTTCGGGTCGTTGAAGTCGATCAGCTTGCGGTTGCGGGGGTTGGTGCGCACCTGTACGGGGGCATCCCAATCGCCGAGCAACATATAGATGTTGCAGGTGTCGTTCTTGCCTTTGAGGTTGAGGTGAGCCAATTCGTCCGAAACTACGTCCATCGGTTTGGGTTGATACTTGTACCAACCGCGCAACTTGGTGGGGCGGGTGGTCCACTCGCGACCCATATCGAGGATACCATTTGTGCCGTCGGTCTTGACATATTCACCCGTGTAGAGGTTGCCTGCTGCCAGTTTGATGACGATATACTTGGTTTCTAGGTGCGCAGCCTGACCGTTGGGATTTGCGGGGCAACCGTCAGCCACGGGGGTTGAGTTGCTTGCACCGACCGATGTGGCGCCCTTGTTGCCTGTATCCCAGAATTTTGTGCCTCCCGCAGCCCACGGATTCCACACCTTGCCCTCTTGGTGCCAATCGTCGAACGAGCCATTGGGCAGGGGTACTTCGGCCTCGGTGGTGAATGTACCCACCTCCGTAACCTCCGAGTTGCAGTAGGCGTAATATTCGTATTCGGTCAGCGGTTGCAAGCCTTTGATGCAGCCCTTGAACGAGCCACTCGACGATGAGGTGATCTGCTCATCGGGCAGGTCGGTCCACTCTTCCGAGCCCTTCACGCGATACATAAAACCATTCTCGGCACCTGCCACACCGTTGGCTTCGAGCCACGCTACGCGAGTCCAGGCGTCGGCGCTCTTCATCTCGATCGACGAGAGCGAATTGACCACGTAGATGGTCCAACGCTCGGTTTTGCCATAGTATGCGATGTCAACCTTCTGCTCAGTAGTAAAGTCTGAGAGTGAGGTGATTGCAGGTTTTTCGGTTGTCAAGTTTGCAGGGCCCAACTTGGCACGCTTGATCTTCACTTTGCTCACATCCGTAGCAGCCGTAACCAGCGTTACCACACGGTGGTTGATATAGTCGATGTCGGCATCGCCAATTTGTCCCTCGACCTCGAAGTAGCGCTCGATCTGCTGCTCTGAGCGGATGTTCCACTCATAGTCTTGATAGAGCGACAAGGTTACGGGCAGAGGTTGCACAAGGTTGATCGGTTGCGAGAGATCGATCGACGACTTGACGGGCTCGCCATCGTTATAGGCCACGCTATCGACCTTCACCGCACGCGGATCAGTCAATTCGTCGAGATAGACCGTTACGGTCTGCAACTGTCGATCGATCTTCGGAGCACGTGCTGCACCCTCCACCTCGAATGCCGTGAATGTGGCTTGGATTGTAGGCAGTGGGATGTCGTTCTCGATACAGCTCGAAAGCGTTGCCAGAGTGGCTACTATGGTTGCTAAAAACGTTAATCGTTTCATAATCTTCATATATTATAAATGTAGCGTAATGCCGAGCGAAATGTCCAACAGATTGAGTCGGAAGTTGGCATTCATTGCCGTGCGCTTGCCGATCATCTCCGCTCTGTCGAAGACGCGCGAATCCGATAGGCGAACGCCTCCGATACCTACCGAGGCGTGCATACTCACATTATTCATAATGCAGACCGCAACGCCCGGGTGGAAGGTGATGCCCACTTGGCGGTTTTTGGTATATTGGTCGAGCGTGCTCTTGCCGTAGCTAAACTCATTGCGACCGAACGAGAACTCGACACGTGTTTCGTTGTAGAGCGCAAAGCGTCCGCGCAGATCCAATCCGATATAGGCTCGGTGGAAGAGTGCTCCTGCGTAGCTGCGTTGCACGAGATCGACGTTGCTTAGCGTGAAGGTATAGTCTTCGTTATCACCCGCTTGGAGTGATACGTTATCGACCCTGCCTCGTGTCAGCTGGTAGGCAAATCGACCTCCGAGAACCTGATTCTGGGCATAGCTCACACCGACGAAGGGCGAGATGCGAGTCATCGAGCACTCGGCCTGCAAACCGTCGATCATCAGCATAAATTGGCTGTCGTCGCTATCGAGCTGAGCATACGAGAGCGTTGCACCGGCCAGCACCTGCCCCTTGGGGATGAACAGATATTGGTAGATGCCACGATCGATGCGCGCCCCCTCGGACGGTACGCGGATGACGCGCGAGGCCGAATCGGCGAGCTGAGCCTTCGTTCTCTTTATGGGAGCAACGGCTACCGAATCAGCCACGGTGGTGGTTGCGGCAGCGCTCGTTGCCACAAAGAGGCTGACGAGTAGCAGATATGTTATCTTTTCGATAAATCTCATTTGCACAACGTACGATTACAGGTAGAAAGCAATACCCAGCGCGATGGAGAAGATGTTGATCTTGAAGTTCATCTGCGATGAGCGACGATAGCCGACATATACCTGATCGGTAACCTGCTTTGTATGGGTGTAGTTGAAACCGAGCACACCCACGTTCACCTCAGCTGCAATGCTGTTGTTGATGAAGGCTACAAGACCAGGCGAGCAGCCGATTGCAAAGTCGTGGGTGGTTTCGTAGGTGCCCGTTATAGCGTTGCCACTGCTATCGACCAACTTCGATTGTCCGTAGCCGTACGAGAGCTGCATCTCGTTGAACAGAGCGAAACGCTTGCTCTGACCCAATGTGATGTAGTAGCGATAGATGGCGCTACCGGTCGAGGTGTGTTTCAGGCTGTAATAGTCCGAAATGCCCAGATTCAACTCCTCGCCCAGATTCAGATCGGCATTGTTGATTTTGAGCAACTGACGGTTGTAGCCACCACGCAGACCAAGCGCCATATTATCCTTGATGGCGTAGGCGAACATCGGGCTGACCTTGAAGTTGTAACCCGTCGAGTTGATATCTTCGATCACCAAGAACTTGTAGTTCTCGTTGTCGTGAGTCGAGTATGAAACATTGCCGCCCACGATCCACTGTCCCTTCGGAACGAAGACCGTAGCGTTGGTCTCGATACCGCGATCGAAATGCTGTGCGCGGGCACCCAGCGTGCCCGCTGCAATCAGCATTATTGATAGAAAAAGCTTTCTAAACATAGATGTTCTTCGTAAAAAGTGTTACTCGGTAACAACATTCTCGTCGTAGATCAACTCGAAATCATCGACCCAGAGGGTACTGTTCGAACTACCGGTCAGATAGTCACCCAGCTTCGACGATGCACACGAGATGATGATATGGGTCGGACGGCGGTTGGTATCCTTGTACTTCAAACGGATAACTGCCTCGGTCCAATCAGTGATGTTCTCGCCCTTGACCAACTCGCCGTAAGCAATCACAGCATCGTCATTGGGATTGAACAAAGTCGAGTGGTCGGTTGTATTGACCTGTACGGGGCTTTCGACCGTACCGCCATAGGTTTTGTAATCCCAATCGCCCAGCGCAACATAGATGTGGCAACGGTCGGGATCGCCCACTGCGTGCGGAGTATCGTCGTCAGCCGGACCGCCCTCGTTGTGGGTAATTGCGCCGCAGGTGTATTTGTAATCGACCTTCAATGCCGACGGACGAGCCGTGAACGGACGACCGAAATTAACCTTACCACCACTTGTGCCGACAGTAGAAACGAACGAGCCCGAGAACAGGTTGCCCGGTGCAACCTTATTGATGGTCAGAATCTTGATCTGCTTACCGCTCAACTTCGCCGACTTGGTACCCTCGGTGTAGGTGGTAGCATCGCTCTCGCTGATAACCAGACCTGCCATATCGGCAGCTTTGTTACCATTACCCCACCACGCGGTGCCGCCCGATGCGTAGGGCATAGGCCAGCCCTCGCCTGTGTTCCAATCCTCCATACCTGCGTTAGGAATGGTCGAGATGTAGTCGGTGGTGAAAGTCTTCGACGAGCCGATAGCCTCGCCATTGACAACCAACTGATACTCATACAGAGTCTCGGGAGTCAGACCTGCTGCAACAACCGAGAACAGATTGTCGCCTGCCTTCGTAGCCTCGATTACGGTCCACTCCTCCGAGCCCTGAGCGCGCACCTGAATTGCGATGCCCTCGCTGCCGAACTCGCTCTCCGAAACGTTTGCTTTCAGCGTAGCGTGGGTAGCCCAAACATCCCATTTGCCTACGGCTGCAACGCCCGTAGGATCGGCCTCGAAGATGATGTTGTCGTCAATATCCTCAGTGCTCTTAACCACTGCGATGTCGAATGACAGATCACCCTCGGGAGTACCCTTAGTATAGGTGAAAGTCAGGGTATATTTCTTGCCCTTCTCGACGCCCTCGATCGAGCCGGTCTTGGTGAACGCACCATACTTAACGTGCGTACCCGAGAACTGCCACTGCAATGCGGTGGTGCTCTTATCGAGAGTGAAGTAGCCGACCGATGCGGTCGATGCATCGAAGGTCAGTGCTTTCTCAGTGCTCAATTCGCCACCAACCTGAGCCTCGTAAGCCGAGAATTGGTCGGCAATTGTAGCGTCGAAAGCAACGGCCGCAATGACGTTGTTCACGCGGCACTCGATGCTGACGGTGGTGGTTGCACCTGCGCTGATAGTGAATGCCTTAGAACCTTTGTAGGTCTTATCGACGAACGATGCAGCGCTCTCAGTTCCTGCCAAAACATCGCAACGATAGTCGCCCGAAACCAACCACATCTTCGAGGGGACAGCGTCGATACCCTCGTAGGTACGGATCAGACCCTCCGAGTTGTAGATATTGATGATGCAGTTCTCGGCCAGCTCCTCGGCCGTAGCACGGGTTTGCTCATCGAAGAGCACTCTGAGCGAGAACTCGCCCTGCCCCTCCACGGGGCTATTATCCTGATTGCACGAAGTCGCACCGAAGGCTACGGCAAGACCAAGCGCAATGTAAGTTATGATCTTTTTCATAGTCGTAGGTTTGATTATGCATTAACTTTCATCTTGATAGTGGTCGATGTGGTGTTGCCCTCGGCATCGGTGATCTTCAAAGTGAACGAGTGAGTACCAGGGAAGCCCATCAGCGGGGTTACTGCGCCCGAGAGGTCGAATGCAGTCTCGGTCTTGCCAACGAGGTTAGCGCCGTAGGGCAGACCAAACATATTACAGATCGAGATCTGAGCCTCGCTCGGATTGACCAGATCGATCGGCGAGATGCCCATTGACAGAACGTCGTTGTTGAAGTCGGCATTGTCCGATGCGATATCAACCGACAGACCTGCGATACCCTTCGGAGCCGAGATGGTGAAACCGAGCTGCATACCGTCGGTAACAACGATCGGAGCAGTGGGGACCGAGCCACCCTTGTAGATTACCTTCGGAGCGTCGGGATTCTCCTCCTCGTCTGAGCCAGCATCGGGGTCGGGACCGATTACCTCCTCGTTCACCTCGACATTGTTAGCCAACTCCTTCTCGTCGCACCAATCCTCGACAACTACGTCGGAGGTTACGTTACCCTCTTCGTTTGCAACCAAGATGAAGTTGATCTTGCGCCACTGACCAGCCTTCACGTCGGTGAATGCACGGGTCATAGTCGAGTAGTTGCCATCGACCGTACCGGTGAACTTGACGGTCATTGCGTTCGACACCTCAGGAGCAGCGAAGTAGCCATTCTGCGACTCGTTCTTGGCGAAATTCAGTGCACCATCGCCGATCTCAACCAATACATTCGCATCGTCGCCCAGAACAGCGGCCATTGCCTCGTTGTAGCCAACCGAAACCTTGATATTGATCAACTTGCAGGTGATCACGCCCAGGTCGGTAGTCTGATCCTCCTCGATGATGATGTTGTTGACAGTTGCGCCATATACCGGAGCCTCGAACTCGGCCGAGGGGATCTGAGCCTGCGACTGAACAGTCATCGAGTAGGTACCCGTGGTGAGCACGATGCTCTCGGGCATCTGACCATAGATATAATCCTCGCCAACCTGATCGCCATTGGCGTCGAAGATGCGGATAACATAGTTGTAGTTCGCCGAAGTGGCAGCACGTCCGATGATCTCGATGTCGGTCGAGGTCTCAACGTCGAATGTCATAAACGACAGTGTGCCTGTAGCACCATCTTTGTCGCCGTAACCGATTTTGTCGCGCTCGCAACCTACCAAGCCAATGCTCAGTGCGAGAGCTACGGTCGATATGAATTTGAACAGTTTCATATTTCGTGTTTCGTTTTTGTCTGGTTTGTAATATTGATTAGATGTTGTCGTTCAGCTCGATATCAACGGGGATCTCAGCTACGGGCTCGTCGTTGAACGAGATGGTAACGGTAGCGCTACCTACCGCGCCCGAATTTACATCGAACTTGACGGTGTAGAGCGTCTTAGCCACGATGCCGGTGAATGACTTGTTGAACTTCACTGTCGAACCGGTCTGGGTGGTTGCCGAACCTGCTACGCTGAAAGTGTAGGGGTCGATAAACGCACGACGGCTCTCGCCCGCAACAAAGGGGATCTCAGTACCCGCAGCCGTAGTCAGTGTGAAAGAGTAGTCGGTAAAGTAGTTTTTGAATGCGTCGCTGCACTCGATTTTCACCACGGCATTGGCCACGTATGCGGTGATCTTCACCTCGGTGGTCTGATCGTCGATGATGGCAAACTCCTTAGTGCCCTCGAAGCAGGGAGTTTCGAATGCCTCGACCGAGATGTTGCCATAGGTAGCCTTGGCCGAGTAGTTGCCAACATTGTAGAGAGTGCTCTCGTCGTAATCTGCCATTGAGTTCCACTCGCTCAGTACGTTGCCCGTTGCGTCCGAGATTGTCAGAGCGAAATCTGCTGCGGCAGGCTTGCTCAATCCCAAACTTGCACGTGTCAAGTCGATGGCAGTGTCGTCAGTCGAGAGAGCGACGCTTGCGCGACCGCGACCCGACTCCGACCCATTCTCCGAGCAGCCGACAAAAGCGAGTGCTGCTGCGAAGAGTAATGCCAAAGTTTTGAATTTTGTCATAGTTGTTTGGTTTTTTGTGTTTATTATTATTTTGTTACTTTTTTGTCCTATTCCGCAATTGAAACCTTAATGTTATCAATGTAGAGCCAGAAGTTTCCGTTGCCACCCAGCCAGTTAGCCTTGATATCCGAGCTAACGACCCAGCTCAATCGGGTGTCAGCCGTAGCCGAGTTGAGAACCACAGCCGAGTGGGTGTAGAATCCCGAGTCGTAGCTGCCCGAACTCTCGCTCAGCGACTCGCCATCGATCAACTTGTTCGGGAGGTTGGTCGGTGCAGTCTTCGAGGTGTCGGTCGAACCGCTGTCGGGTTTCACTGCGCCAGTCGAGGTTGTGTAACCCATATACATCTTTATAGGGGTATTCACGCTACCACCGCTGGTGAAGTAGTGGATATATGCGCTGGCATAGTCGAACGTGATACGAATATTCGCTGACGACTTTAAGCCACCGATTGCGCGGGTATCGACACGACCCTTATAGTAGGCGTTAGCCGTAAGACCCGACTCGTAACGGCACATAATGCGGATAGCCTTGCCTGCCTGACCTCCGATGTGTCCGCCCGACCAGCCCGTAAGATGCGGGTCTTCGCTGTCAAGCATCTTGACATCGTTGTATGTATCGCCGTCGAAGTCGAAACCTGTCTTTGCATCGTCGTGATCATCGGTGAAGGTGCCGATCTGGCTGAAATCCTCGAAGAACAGATAGGGTACAGTCAGATAGACATCAGCGATTTGACCGGCATTGTAGTTGGGTACATCAAGCGTCTGGCTGACAATAGCGTGCTCCGATTCGTAAGTAACGGTGATCGGCTGTCCTGCCAGATTTGCGATGTCGGTAACGTCGAGGTTGTAGTAGCCATCGGTGTAGAACGTGGTCGCGGGATCGACTACATACTCGGCGTCAGCGGTCTTGATTGTAACCTTGATCAGATCCTCACCAAGGAAGTTCTCCTTGATCGAGAATCGCAGTATGGTATTCAACTCGGGCGTGCAGGTCAGACGCACGGGGGTGCTGCCACCCTCGCTCAGCGTACGAGCTGCAAAGGTCTGTGTAGCGTGGTAGTTGTCGGTACGCACCTCGAATGAGATCCGGTCGCTCTCGTTCATCGTAGCGGGGAAGACGATGGCGTAGGCATACTTACGTGCCGCCTCGCTCGAAGGCGAAAGACCTTCGGGGATCTCGATCGAAACAACGTTCGAGCCATTCGAGAGCGTTGCGGGTGTGGTTGGCGAGGTGTAATCGACGCTCACATCGCCAACGACCTGCGTCGGGAAGGTGATATCGATACGACGAATCGGCTCGCCCATACCCTCCACATCGTCGGGTACGAACATACGGAGCGTATGCATCTTATGCTTGTAGGTGAGGCTCACCTCGGCATCTTCGTTTTCGAGAGCAAGTCCCGATGCGGGGTAGGCTACCAGAATGTCGTTAGTGCCGTCGAACGAACCCTGCTGTATGCTTTCGATCGAGTAGTTTGCCTGAGTGCCCTGCACCGATGCGGGCAGGGGATGGGTCGAGTAGTAGGTGAATGTGCCGTCGCCCATTGGGGTGATGTCGGAGGTAAATTCGGTGTAGTTGCCTATCGAGTAATAGACCTTGAATGGCTGAGCGTTCAGCACGTTGGTCGCGCCATTCGATGCCCATACGGCGATCTGGTCATCATTGCACCAAGTGGTTGTCAAGCCATTTTCGGCAACCGAAGTGCGGCTTTGCGGCGAGCCGCTCTTGATCGTAACGCTCACTTTGCCTTCGGGGGCGTTGATGGTTGGGATTTCGAACTGTTCGCACGAAACGAGCAGCAGGCTCAGTGCGGACAGTAAGGTGAAGATTCTATTCATTGTCTATTTGTAAAATTTTCTCGCATTAAATTCGGTCGGACTCAGCCGAACGAACACTCCTTCAATTAACGTCGGCAAAGGTAACATTGCAACAGATTTGCTCAAAATAAATTCAACGAACGGCTCGTTTTTGCCAACGAATCGCCCATTTCGCTCGTTGTATTATATATGTATATATAAGCAAATAGCCCCGATCGATACCCGAATGGTCGATCGAGGAGCGTACAAGAGGTTGTTGTCTAAGGCTCTAATTAGCTGATTTATAGCAAGCAACGCTCCAATATGGCGCTGTCGTCGAGCAGTTGCCGAGTCGGACCATCGGCCGCCACGCCTCCTGCGTGCATAATGACCGTGCGAGGACAGAGCCGACGTGCCAGATCCAAGTCGTGGGTTGCGATCAGTAGCGTGTGCCCGAGGCGGTCGAGAAGCTCGATCAGCAACCTTCGAGCTCGGGGATCGAGTCCCGCAGTGGGTTCGTCCATAATGAGTATCGATGGCTCCATAGCCAAGACCGTTGCGATTGCCACACGATGCTTCTCGCCCTCAGAGAGTTGCTGTGTGGGACGCTGGCGCAGGTGCAGTGCCTCGACCTCGCGCAACGAACGATCGATGCGCTTGTCGATCTCTTCGACCGAAAGGCGCATATTGGCTGGTCCAAAACCGACATCCTCCTCGACCGTAGGCATAAAGAGTTGATCATCGGCATTTTGGAATGTCAGCCCTACCTGCTGACGTGCGATCGCCATACTCTTATGTGTGAGCTCCATCTCGCCCACAACGACCCGACCGTGCGAGGGGGTGAGCAGACCATTGGCGTGCAATAGCAGGGTCGATTTGCCCGCCCCATTAGCCCCCACGAGGGCGATGCGCTCGCCACGATCAATGCGGAGCGTTACGCCTCGCAGCACCTCGCGGTCGGGTGTGTAACGAAAGTGGATGTTGTCGAATAGAATGGCTTGATTCATAGCGTATCGAAAAGTTGTACAAGGCGTTCGACAGGATTGATGATGCGACAGGCGATCAGCGCCACGCTCCACGTTGCGAGGTAGATCGTATCGCGCCACTGCCACCTCCGTTGTGCTATCGGAGGGGGTGGCAGATGTCCGTCGAAGCCCCGCGAACTCATAGCTAATGAGATCCGTTCGGCACGGTCGAAAGTGCGTACGGTGAGCTGACCGACGATCGCTCCCCACTCGCCAACGGGCATTGCTCGTCGTCCGAAACTGCGTGCCGAGCGAGAGCGCGCAAGGGCAAGCAACTGCTCGATCATAATCAGCATATAGCGGTGTAACATAGCGAGTTGTGTTGTTAATGTGGCGGGCGCACCGAGCCGTTGCAAGTTGTGGCTGATGCGGTCGAAACCCTCGATCCGTACCAGCACCAACAGGGCTTGCACTGAGAGTATGGCTCGCACAATGATCGAACAGAACTCCAACCAACCGCGCGTGATGATCACCGATCCGACCTCCAATGATGCCTCGCGGTGGTAGAAGATGTTGAACACCCCGATCAGCGCCGCAAAGGGGACAACAAAGAGCGATTGACGCACGATGGCTCTGTAATCAATACGCACGTCAGCCGCACAGATGATCGGAAAGAGCGCATAGAGCAGTAGCTCCGAGAGCCGAGTAATGGGCACCGAGAGCATAACCACAAGATAGACAATCGTTACCGTAATCCGCGCACGAGGGTCGATGGTCGAACGGCTTGGTGCAGAGCCTTCGAGCGTTGCGAGGCGGACGAGCAGTTGTTGCAGGCGGTGGCTCATCGACGGCGAATCAGCAACGAGAGCCCAACGACCACCACCAGCGTCGCACCGACACCCACGATCCCCGACAGCGAGGTCTCGTAGTCGGGCATAAGAGCTGTCGTGCGCTGAATCTGATCGACGCTATGGTGGAGAGATGTGTGCGAAGTGAGGGGTGCGCCACCCTCCGTAGTGCGCTCAATCGACCACTCCAATCCATCAGGGTGCGACGAGGCTACCGTGCCTGCCACCGAGGCCAAGAGTAGCGCCACTACAACGATCGAGGCGGCAACCTTTGTCCGTGGGCGTGTCGTATGCTCAGAGGAGTCGATGAGCAGATCCGAGCGGTAGCGTCTGAGAGATGCGATTACGGCTGCTGTTGCCAACCCCTCGCCGAGCCCAATCAGTAGGTGGATTGGTAGCATAAAGGCTAAAAAGCGGCCGAAAGGTAGCGCCGTGATGCCAGACAGCTCGGTCTCGATCGTTACGGCCAATGCTCCCATAATCAAGGCAACTATGGAGGTGGCAATGGAGGCTGCTGCCCAGCGCGATGGAGAGGTAGTGTTGTGTACCATTGGTCTGAATATCAATGGATAGGCAACCAAACAGGAGATGCCCGCCATATTCAATATATTGCAGCCGAGCGTCATTAGACCTCCATCGGCAAACAGCAGACACTGCACGATGATCACCGAGGTGAGGGTCAGAAACCCTGCCCACTCACCGAGCACTGCCGCAAGCAGCACGCCTCCCACGATGTGGCCACTCGACCCCGTGCCGGGAATGGTGAAGTTGAGCATCTGAGCAGCAAAGACCAGCGCCCCCATAACGCCCATTAGGGGCACCAAGTGGCGGCGTCTCTCTTGGTTGGTGGTTGAGGCAAACCGTTCGTCGCCTTGTGCGCGGGCGATCCGATGTGTAGCGGCTCCAACCAGCAGTGCCGCCACGACCGAAGTCGTGGCAAAGAGGGCTGGCGAAACCAATGTGTCAGACATATGCATAGCGTTCGTGCTGATTTGGTTCAGGGGTTTTGTTGCGATTTGGCTCTTTTGGCCAAGTGGCGCTTGTTGTCGGGATTCCAATTCGAGTGGTCGAGATTCTGCTCGTTGTTGATAGCCATCAGAGGCAACAGAAACAGCCACGTCGTAAAGCAGAATGGGGCAGTCAGCGTGGCAATGCCCAGCGGTAGCAGTAGCACGTTCATAGCCGCCTGCATAAAGACCGTTACGACGGTAGCGACGATTGCCCACAGAGCCGAGTGAAGATTGGGTTTATAGAAGACCACACCAATGGCTAATGCTGTCAGCACTGCGCTAAACCCATATAATCCGTGCGAAGTCTCGGCTCCCGATGTGCCGAAAACGAGCGCCACGAGCAGCGCCAATGTCGAGCCTCCGAAGGCGGTCAGCGCAGCGATGGGCGAACTGATTGCTAACCCCACCAGAAAGAGCAGACCCGTTACCCACGACTCGATGAGGAATACCTGCGAAATGCCTTTCAAACAGTATATTATGAGGTTCGAGATGTGCAGGTCGGTATCCGACGAGAAGACCTCGGGTAGCGTTGGGTCGGGCAGATGCTCGGGTGGCATAGAGTTCATAGCTCGTGCCGCCAAGATGAAGATCCACGTACAGAAGACGAATGGGAATGTGAACGAGTTGACCCTCCACGGCGCCATCACGTTGTTCATTGCGGTGCGCACCCAGACAGTCATTGCCGAGCAGAGCACCAGTGCTATCCACACCCATACGGTGTTGCCCAAGAAGGTCGGGAAGGCGCATCCGACCAGCACGCCGTTGAAGCCCCACAGCCCCTGTCGTCCATCCTCTGAGGGCATATCAATCATATACCCCGTCAGTGTGGAGACGAGCAGTCCGAGCAGAGCGCCCCACGCCACCTCGGGCGTGTGAGATGAGTAGGCACCCCAGAAGATACCCGCGATGAATAGCACGCCGGTCCAGGCGCTGGGTTGGAACATCACCTGACCTGCACCACGAAGCATGATTCGCAGATGTTCGAGGGGGTCGAGACGACGTAGCTCCTCGTTGAGTTTCAGTTTTGACATCATAATTTTTGCTCTTTTTTAGTTGAGTTTTATCGCCACGGGAATTCGTCGGGTAGGGCGTGCCCCTTCACCTCGCGACGCACCATCGAACAGAGGTGGCGTATGGCGCGTTTGACCGTGGCGGTGTCATTGCCCAAGACCCTAATTGATAGCCCGCAGTGCGATGGGAGGCGCGAAACTCCAATGGCCAAATCGGCATCGAGATCAATCTTCGAGCTGATTTGCGAATAGAGTGCCTCGATAATCGGCTCGGGTGCGAGCAGAAAACAGCTGCCGAGTATGCTCCAATGACCCATTATGCCCAAGTGGTCGGGTGCGTAGCGCGCCGGCTCGATCACCATTCGCTCGTTGAAGAGCAACTCCCCGTCGGGTCGTGTGGCCGAGGTGGCGAGCGAAAGCAGATCGAATGCCCAATGCTCGCCACCGAGTTTGTAGCGTCGCCCACTCAGGTAGATCTCCGAGAGAAAGATCGTGGCCGATTGGTCGATAACAATCTGAGTCGTCGCCATATAGCGTGCGTGGCGGCAGGGAATGGTCGGCTCGGGCAGATATTCGAGATAACTCGTCGCTTCGAGTTCGATGATCTGCACGAGCGAGGAGTAGTCGCTACGCATCTCGGCCAACTTGGTCGCAGCTCCTGTTGAGATGTGTGCAAAAGCTCCACGACGCAGTGTGATGTGGTGTTGGTAGCGGTCGCCATCGACATTTGGACCGCCCGATGAGAGCAGATAGACGCACGGCATCGAGGGCATCGCCTCGTCGAAATAGAGCTCCTGTTGCACGATGATCGGGGTGTGTCGCTCCAACTTGCGCACAATCGACCGTCCCTCACCGTCAAGTTCGAAGAGCATACGCAGTGCGCCTTGTTTGCCTTCGGATGCTGAGGGAGCACCGTTGCGCTGGCATAGGTAGGGACGTAATTCACGTGTGGGATTCATCGCTCCAAGTTGTTGTCAAATAGCGCCATACTGCGTATCAATTCGACCACTTCGTCGATCCCCTCGCCCGTGAAACAGTTGGTCATAACGGTTGGTCGTTCGCCACGCATTGCCCACGAGTCGCGTCGCATCACATCGAGCGAGGCGTGGACGTAGGGTGCCAGATCGGTCTTGTTGATCACCAAAATATCCGAGTGCGAGATGCCGGGACCATCCTTACGAGGGATCTTGTCGCCTGCCGCCACGTCGATCACATAGATGAAGAAATCGACCAGCGCAGGCGAAAAGGTGAGAGTCAGGTTGTCGCCTCCCGACTCGATGAGTACCACATCGGCATCGGGAAAGCGTGCCTCCATCTCCTCGACAGCGGCTATATTCATCGAGGGATCTTCGCGCACGGCGGTGTGGGGACACGCGCCCGTTTCGACACCGATGATGCGCTCCTCGACCAGAATTCCTCGAAGCATACGGCGCACGTGCTCGGCATCCTCGGTCGTTACCACGTCATTGGTGATGACCAGAACTTTGTGTCCGAGTGCGAGCAGACGAGGTGTGATGGCCTCGATCAGGGCGGTTTTGCCCGATCCGACAGGACCTCCGATACCAATGCGGCAGGTGTTGTTATTCATTGTGTATCAATGTTTTTTCGATTAGTTCATAAACATTCGTACCGTGCCTCGTTCGTGCAGGGCAGCAAGCAGATCGATCACGGGTGCAAACGAGTGCAGTTCGTCAATGTCCAGCTCTCGCACCTGATCGTAAAGTTCCTCGATGAGTGGAGCGAGCCTTGCGATGGTGCGTTGAGTGTGGTAGTGCGTCAGGCGCAGACAGCGTAGAGCTGCATTGAGCGTGGTGGTCATCACTCCATACTGCTGAGTCGCAAAGAGCGAGGGCGCATCCAAGCCTCCTGCCGCAAAGAGGATACCCAACGTCGTGGGGTAGGTGCCGGCGGTGCGGTGCGCTTTAATCTCATCGAGCCATTGAGTGAGTGGAATATCATCGGAGAACAGCACGCTTAGCTCCGCCAACTTGCGACCCATACGGCAACTCATCAGTCGAGCCTCGTCATTCAGTTTACACGCAACCAATTTCGCATCGATCCTCCTCAATGTGTCGTGTTGCGCAGTCAGCGCTGCTTGTCGGGCTGCAAGGGCTGCAATGCCATCGGTCGAGGCCGATTGTCGCAATAGCGCCTCGACGAAGCGTGCGAGCGTCGCCTCGTCATATACGATGCGTTGCTCGACGGCCGTTTCGAGCGAATTTGAGAATGCGAATGCTCCAACCGGCAGTGCCGAGTCGGCAAGTTGCAGCAGGTGAATAATCTGATGTAGCGTCATTTTGAGTGGTGATGGTGAGCGTGCTCGGCCGTTGCAGGGTCTGTACCTCCGAACAGTCGTCGCACCTCGTGTGGAGCCAGATAGGGGATCACCTCCGCTCCTCGTCGAAATGCGATACACACATTCTCGAACGAGTGGGTACGCATCACACTCTCCATCACCTTGCGATCGAGCGTCATAGGCACATAGACCCGTGTCCCCTTGACCACTGCGGGCCAATGTTGGTTGCCGATGGCGTGCCCCAGCTCGAAGGTGGTGCGGGCGATGTATTCGGGGGTGAAACGCACGAGGCGGTCAAGTTCGATGACCATCACCTCGTGCATCTGCACATCAACCACCAATGCCCGATGTGCCTCAGGATCGTAGTCGAGAATATCGCCATTCGAGAGCCGTTGCCCACGTCCGAGTGCAATGGCGTACTGCTCGCCTCGGTCGCTCGTAGCCACCAGACGGCTCTTTTGTGCCGTCCATTGGTCGAGTGTGAGGTGCTCGATCTGTACCGAGCGTAGAGCCTCGATCCACTCGTTAGAGTGCATATTCCCAATTACTTGCGTATAGACCCTCATCGCTTAGCTGAACCAATAGAGTTGGGCGAGTGCAAATCGCTCGGCAGGTTTGACGTAGGCGTGCGCACCATTGACCATTACCTCGAAGGTTTCGGGATTGACCTCGATGCGTGGAGTCGCACCATTGAGTACCATATCGGCTTTCGAGAGTTGTCGGGTACGACGCACGGGGCAGACCTGCCGTTGCAGACCGAGTCGCTCGGCAATGCCACTCTGGAAAGCTGCATTCGATACGAATGAGAGGCATGTGGCGGGTTGCGCTGTGCCAAATGAGCCGAACATCGGACGATAGTAGCAGGGCTGTGGCGTAGGCAACGAGGCGTTCGGGTCGCCCATATTCGACCAATTGATCACTCCGCCCTTGATCACCATCTTGGGCTTTGCACCGAAGAAGGCTGGCTCCCAAAGCACCAGATCGGCCACCTTGCCACGCTCGACCGAGCCGATGTAGTCTGACACACCGAAGGTGATCGCAGGGTTGATCGTAACCTTGGCCAAGTACCTAAGTACGCGATAGTTGTCGTTGCCTTCGGCATCCTCTTTCAAGCGACCGCAAGCCGACTTCATATACGATGCCATCTGCACGGCACGCATAAACGACCCGCCCACACGACCCATCGCCTGCGAGTCGGA
>JAZOMS010000003.1:0-1912 GCA_045654145.1 Alistipes sp.
CTTTTCGCCGAGGATCATCAATCCGCAACCGATCTCGCGACCTGCGATCATCTCCTCGATCAGCACGTCGTCGCTCTCGCTGCGGGCATACTCGATAGCGGCTGCAATATCCTCCTTCTTCGATACTTTCGTTACTCCACAACTGCTGCCGCTTGCATTGGGCTTGATAAATACGGGCAAGCCTAATTGTGCAACAATCTCGTCAGCCGATATGCTCTCGTTGCGTGTGAGGAAGATCTCGCGAGCAACGGGAACACGGCCTGAAACGGCACGCTTGGTTGAGATCTTGTCGAAGGTAATCACCGATGACGCCATACCACACGACGAATAGGGTACGCCCATAATATCGAGATAGCCTTGCAGCTTACCATCCTCGCCTGGTGTGCCGTGAATAATGATCAGTGCATAGTCGAATGTTTTGTGTTCACCGTTGATTGTGATCGAAAAGTCATTCTTGTCAACGGCGATCGCCTCACCACTTGCTGTGGTATGGATCCAATTGCGACCCTGAATATCAACCACTGTTATGTCATATTTCGAGTGGTCCATCGCCTGTTCGATCTGAGCTGCGCTTTTGAGAGCCACCTCTCGCTCTGATGAGTCGCCACCTGAGAGTAATGCAATATTTAATCTCTTCATTTTCAAATATTTTCTAAGGATTGTAGATGTCTTTATATCTGAAAGCAAGGATCTCTTGAATCAGATCAATGTAGTTCTTTGCCTCGCAGTCGGGATCGATTGTAGTCGCTCGCTTGAAGTCGTTCAACGCTGCGCCCCACTCATTATGGCGGTAGTGCCACTCGCCACGCTCGATGTAGTGTTTGGAGTTGTTGGGGTTAGTTTCGATCATCTCGTCCAATCGTTGCCGATAGGCAGCTGCCGACCAGAGATTGTTTTGACGTATGTACTTCATAACGCCCTCGCAAAGCATCGATCGGGCATCACCACCCGTTTGTAGGGTGCGTCGCACCGATGTCGATGAAAACGTATGCTGGGGTGCATCGTCGAGTATCGTAACGCGATCAGCGAATTTGTCGATTGGCTCGCCTCTGCGCGGGTATACATATATAGGATAGTTGTCGAGTATGTATTGCGGTTCACGCCACGTGTCAAGCGTACGGATCAGGTCGCTACCCATCAAGATCGAAAACTTCATCTCGTTGCCGAAATTCTCGCTTAGATATCGCAGTGTGTTGACAGTGTATGAAGGTCGTTCAAGCAAAAACTCAACTGCCGAAGCCTTGATTTGTTCAGGGAAATTCGACTCGGCACAGGCGATCTCGGCCATCTCGAAACGCTGTAATTCGGCCGCTAATTCGGGTGCGGCTTTATGTGGGTTTTGGGGTGATACGATCAATATCACCTCGTCGCAAAGTTGGTGCTCTATGGCATATTCGGCAATGGCCATATGTCCCTTATGGATTGGATTGAACGAGCCAAAATAGAGCATTACATTCTTCATTGCCTCAGCTACTTATGCGATGAAATTTTTGATAATCTCGGTAACTTCGGCAACTGCCACTTCGAGGTCGTCATTGATGATCTGGCGGTCGAACTGCGGAGCTTTGGTCAATTCGAACGAGGCCTTTGCTATGCGTTTCTCGATCACCTCGGGGGCATCTGTACCACGATCCTCCAAGCGATTGCGCAACTCCTCAATCGAGGGGGGCATAACGAAGATCGACATCGCTTGCTCACCGAAGATCTCTTTCAAACGAATACCTCCCATTACATCAACATCGAACAGAATAATGTTACCCTTTGCCCAGATGCGCTCCATCTCGCTACGTAGTGTGCCGTAACAAGTGCCCTTATAGACCTCCTCCCACTCTACGAACTTATCTTCGGCAACCGCCTCGGCAAACTCCTCCGCTGAGAGGAAGTAGTAGTCTACCCCATTCTTCTCCACTCC
>JAZOMS010000004.1:0-3874 GCA_045654145.1 Alistipes sp.
AGAGATTGACCCTTGCTACCGCCGAGAGTTGCACGGGCGGAGTGATAGCCTCGCGCTTTACAGCCCAAGCGGGTGCGTCGAGCTATTTCCTCTGTGGAGTAGTATCGTATAGTAACGAGTCGAAAGCGCAAGTGTTGGGTGTTAATATGTCTGATATAGAGCGTTATGGGGCAGTGAGCCAGACAGTTGCTGAGCAGATGGCTGAGGGAGCGCGTCGTGTCAGCGGTGCTGATTATGCTGTTGCAACTACGGGCATTGCAGGTCCCACGGGTGGTTCGGCTGATAAGCCTGTCGGCACGGTGTGGTTTGCTGTTGCTACGCCCGATGGGGTGCGCTCGGAGCGTCGTGTGGTTGGAACGGTGCGCCAGCAGGTGATCGAACGTGCGGCAGGAGTGGCTGCAACACTGCTCCGTGATGCGATTATCGAGCAAAAAGGCGAATAAATCACACTTGCAACCGTTGATTGTCGAAAAAGAGGTTGCAAAATGTTTGTATTGTAGTAAAAAGTTCGTATATTTGCACGCCCAAAATATATGGGTGCAATATTAACAAATAATTAAACGATGAAAGTCTGCGAAATTACTGGTAAGGTTGCGATGGTGGGTAACAATGTTTCTCACTCGAACCGTAAGACCAAGCGCAAGTTCAGCCCCAATCTGAAAACTAAGCGTTTCTGGTCGGAAGAAGAGAACCGCTGGATCACTCTCAAAGTGTCGACAGCAGGTATGAAAACTATCAACAAAAAGGGTCTTGCAAACGCTCTGAAAGAGGCTGTTGCAGCTCGTAAGGTTTACTAATTTAAACGAGGTAACAACAAATGGCAAAGAAAGGTAACAGAGTTCAGGTGATCCTCGAATGCACCGAGCAGAAGGCAAGTGGCGTTCCGGGTATGTCGCGCTACATCACCACCAAGAACAAGAAGAACACTCCCGATCGTTTGGAGCGTAAGAAGTACAACCCTTACTTGAAGAAGGTAACCGTTCACCGCGAAATTAAATAGTAAGCATTATGGCAAAGAAAGTAGTTGCAACCCTGAAAACCGGTACTGGTAAGAACTTTACCAAGTGCATCAAGATGGTTAAGTCGGAGAAGACTGGTGCGTATATGTTCAAAGAGGGCATTATCGCTAACGATCAGGTGAAGGATTTCTTCGAGAAGAAATAATCGACTCACTGACCATTCAAAATTGGAGTTGATGGGCTTCGGCTCTCAACACAAAAACGCAGACCTCATCGGCCTGCGTTTTTGTGTTATAGTGGGGGGTAGCAAATGCTACTTGTCGAACGACAGCATCCACTTCTCATCGACCTTTACCATCTTGACATCTTCGGTCTTCTCCGAACCGTCGCCATAGACGATTTTGAGCTGAACGTTAGCCGTATTGCCATCCTCGCTGACGGTTTCGCTCAGAGCCTCGACGCTCTTAATGCCGCCCTTAGACTCGATCTCAGGTGCTGCCTTCTCTTTGTAGAACGAGGTGATCATCGCTTTGCCCTCAGCAATCTCCTCAGGGTCAGTGGTGTCGTAGTGGATAGCATTGGCAATAGCCTCATAATCTCCCTTGGCAACACTCTGATAGCATTCAACCGCTGCATCGCTCGGTGTTGCGGGTGCGCTTGCGCAAGAAACCATAAACATCGCTATGGCAACTGCTAAAAGTGAAAACAACTTCTTCATAATTGTTGAGTTTTTAGAATGAATAAATAGGGTTAAGTTTGCTATTCTTGGTCAAGTCAGACGGCATAATGTAATCGCCCGTCATACTCGGAAAATTCACGTGAGTACGTCGTCCCTCGCTTATCGATGCTCCTCCAAGTCCAAAAACATACTCAATCAACTCAGTGCAGTAGAGCGCTGTTGAGTCGCTGAGGTCGTAGTCGTGATCAAATGGTCGGCTCTCCTTGCTTAGTCGCAATACATTGCGTACCGCCACTTCGATCGTTTCATTCGACAAACTCAGGCGATATACAGCCCCATTTCCTGCGCGAATTTCGCTGTAAAAGTTCTCAATCGATTCGCATTTCACTCTGTCGATGTCGCCCTCAAAGTCAGGCTCATTGGGTACAGCGTGTACTACGTACCAGCCATCAGGACGTAGTACAGCGATGCCAACGTGCGAGAATCGACCCTCATCATCGGAGGCAACCACTGCTCGTCCTAATACTCCGGTGCCTCGTCTGAATAGTAGATCACCTTCGTGGAGTTCGCGTTGCAGTAGGTCGAAATCAACCGCAGAGTGCTGTTGAGCGTTGTTGCATCCTGCCAATGCGATGATGATCGCCGAATATATTACTATGATTCTTAGGCCTTCCATACGCAAATTTAGTGATTTAGAATGTTAAAAGCAAGCGATGTGTACTTTTTTTGTGATGGAGGGGTTGTGGTGCCTATGCAGAATCAACAGTTGCCAAACAAAAAAAGTCCGCCCCAAAAAGGCGGACTCAAACAATATGTCGGGGAGACTGGATTCGAACCAGCGACCTCCAACTCCCGAAGCTGGCGCGCTAACCGGACTGCGCTACACCCCGAAATTGCGAGTGCAAAGATACGAAAAATTATATTAAATTATCAAATAATTTTGGTATTGATGTCGAAAAAAATAACTCTTCGCCCGTAATCGGGTGATAAAGAGTCAATTTATATGCGTGTAAACATACGCGACCGGCATCTGTCGAGCGCGATGAATACTTTTTGTCGCCTGCAACGGGACAACCAACGTGTTCCAAGTGGGCACGAATCTGATTTTTGCGACCCGTTTCGAGCGATAGCTCGACCAGCGAACGACCTCCACGCGAACGCAGTACACGATAGTGCGTTACCGCATCAACGGCATTATCCTCTTCGGGTGTGCGACTAACAAACATTTTGTGGTTGCGATTCTCGGCCAGCGGGGCATCAATCACACCCTCTTCCGACGGCATAACACCGTCTGCCACAGCTATATACTTGCGATCTATCACAATGCGGTGCCAATCGGCTTGCAGGCGATGTTTCACCTCTTCGCTTTTGGCAAAGATCATCAGTCCCGACGTTTCACGATCGAGGCGATGAACAATGAAGATGCGATTTGCGGGGTCTTCCAACTTGACGTGGTGGCTGAGGATCGAGTAAGCAGTCTTGTCGCGCTGGCGGTCGGTACCCATCGAGAGCAGTCCATTACGCTTGTCGATAACGATAATCCACTGATCTTCATAAACTATGCGCAACATTGGATGGTGTAGTTCTGCAGCTGTACGACCTCGATTGATCGACACTTTGTCGCCTTCGCGCAGAGCGAAGTCGTAGGCGGTAATCGGTCGTCCATTGACGCTCACGCGACGGTGTGCCAAGAGCGATTTTAGTGCCGAGCGGCTTTTGCCTGCGAATTTATCGGCTAGAAATTGGTGCAGTTGGCAACTTGTGCCAACGTTGAATATCAGGTCGCCCTTGGGGGCTGTACGTACTTTCTTCATCTTGAATTATAGTCGTTTGTAGTGGCACATCAGTAACTTGCCCTCCTCGTTGCGCAGGTGCATTCCGCCGCCCTGACAGTAGCGAAACATTCGACAGTCGCCACACTCGTCGCGTCGTGCCCACTCGCGGTTGCGGAAGGGCTCGTAGCGATTGCTCCACACCTCCCAGAAGTTGTCGTGGTAGATGTTGCCCTGATCGAAATTTGATCGGATCGAGGTACAGCCCGACATCGCGCCATCGACACGTATTGAGGCGGTCGTAACGCCTGCCGAGCAGTAGTAGAACGAGTCGCGCACCTCGGTTTCGTAGCCGCCCAAAAAGCCCTCACAAGCATACGAGAGGTCGATTCGATCCTCACGTCGGGTACGACGAATGAACTCCATCACCTCGCGGAACTGTTCGTCCGAAAGGCGTAGGGTAG
>JAZOMS010000005.1:0-3240 GCA_045654145.1 Alistipes sp.
GAACTGATTGGAGCTGGTGAGGCGCAGATTGGTGGGGTGTATCCGCGTGTAACTCTCTCTGAGGAGCCGGCACCCGACCAATACGATCCGTCGGAGAGCGACGTCGAGGGTTCGGCTTTCGACGAGATGATGGGCGATTTCAGTGATTTCGAGGGCGACGATAGCTACGACGATGAGTTTTAGCGAACGACCTTTGCTTATTGTCATCGTCGGACCAACGGGATCGGGTAAGACTGCGCTGAGCATTCGCTTGGCGCAGCATTATGATGCACCCATAATCTCAACCGATGCACGACAAATCTACCGCGGTATGGCTATCGGTACGGCACAACCTACGGCCGAGGAGCTTGCTGCGGCGACCCACTATTTTATCGCCTCGCACGATATTCACGAGCAATACACCTGTGGACGATACGAGCAGGAGGCATTAGCTAAGCTCGAAGAGCTATTCTCCGAGGGGCATCGTGCAGTGGTTGCCGTAGGTGGTGCGGGACTCTACGTCAAGGCTTTGTGCGAGGGAATTGACGATATTCCGCAAGCATCGGATGAATTGCGCGAACAACTCTCGGTGCGTCTGCGCGAAAAGGGCGTCGAGGATCTATTTGCTGAGTTGGAGCAACTTGACCCTGCGTATGCAGCCATAGTCGATTGCCATAATCCAGCCCGAGTGCAACGAGCGTTGGAGGTATGCCTGACGAGTGGGCGTACATTCTCGGAGTTTCGCACGGGCGAGAAACGCATTCGCAATTTCGACATTATAAAGATAGGTACAGAGATGGATCGTGCTGAATTATACGATCGTATCGACCGTCGAGTTGATCAGATGATGACCGACGGATTGGAGGCAGAGGCACGTGCGTTATATCCATTCCGCCACCTCAATTCGTTGCAAACGGTGGGCTATAAAGAGTTGTTCGACTACTTCGATGGACTTTGCAGTCGGGACGAAGCAGTCGAACTTATTAAACGCAATTCGCGTCGTTATGCCAAGCGTCAATTAACTTGGTTCCGTCGTGATGAGCAGGTCATTTGGCACGACCCGCGCGACATCGAGGGTGTGATTACTTGCATCGAGCAAGCAAAGCGGGATCTACCGCAGCGCGATTAACCGCAATCTCGATCACTTTGCCACGCATAAAACTCTCTGAGATGTAGCAGTAGCCATCGAAGTTGCGTGATACTCCACCCGAATCTTTTACCTTGAAATAGCGACGTCCCTGAGGATCGTACGACAGACCTACGATGTGCATAATGTGGTCATCGACTGTCGTGCGATCGTCGAACCACTTTTGTCGCATAGCCTCATCAACCACGATTTCATCAGTAGGCAACGTGCTCTTCTCGTAATTGTCGTCGGTAGGCAGAACACAGATACCGCCACCGTAGCTATATTCCGAGATGTCTGAGCCAAGTCCGATGGTATAGCCAGCCTTCAAAGCTGCATCCAGTGTCGCAATGAACTCATCCATAGGCAGGTTAATAGCCTTCTCGCCCAACCAATTATCGGGAATCTCAATTGCAAACTCCTCGTAGTAGGGATGGTGCGCAAACGAGGTCAGATAGACAAAATCATCGCCCGACAGCCCCAACTTCTCGGCATAGCTCTTCGGGGTATATTCGACGCCATCAACCTCGAAAGTTTCGGGGCGCACGCCCAAATACTCATCAAGAATCTTATCGAACTCATCCTGCCAACCATCGTTCTTGTATCTCTTTTCCTCGACCATCTTCTCAGCACACGCAACCATCGCATTGCACAGCTCACGGTGGTCATACTGACCGTCTGACGAATTGCCCTCGTAGAACTCCTGAGGTACAATGCCATAGCGATCAACGATGTAGAGCACATCGTGCAGCTCGCCACCCTGCCAGAGGTTCATACGGCCATTCAGACGAACGTACTTCACGGCCTTCTCCTTCCACGCATTGCGAGCAATCCACATCTCCGAGAGATTCAGCTCATCGCCACCGCGACGCATCACTTCGCTTTCAAGCATCGATATACCGCCATACGCCCAGCAAGTACCTGTGCGAGCCTGATTCTTGACGGGTGTAACTGCCAACGATACCGAATCAACCATAGGATTTTCGATCTTTTTCGGTTCAGCGGGAGCCTCCTGCTGGGGCTGTTCCGCCTTTGGAGCGCAACCGCAACATACGGCTGCGACTGCTAATTGTAAGAGTATCTTTTTCATATTAGGATAGAATTTTGACAAATTTAAGAAAAAAACAGATGATTCCCAATAGATGTCAGAGAATCATCAGCATTTCACTAATTAAATTTACACAATTAGAAGTCGTAGCCCTCGATTCGATCAGCATAGATCGACTCTTTGGAAACATAGATTTTGAGTTTTGACGACGCACCCTCGAATGCTATCGTACTAATCGAGATTATGCCTTCGTGGATTGTGTATGAAGTCAATCCTGCCATTGCAAACGATACAATATGATTATCAACTACAATCAAACGACCATCGTATTAATGTTTTAGGTTAAACTACTTTCGTCCTTTTACCAGGTTAGCGTATTCCCTTATAAGTTGCAAAAGATCCGATATAAAAACGCGCTAAATGTCGAATAGTTTGCAATTTCAAAATAAATTCGATACTTTTGCACTCGCAATAACGCATAATAGGGTTGCTCGGATGGTGGAATAGGTAGACACGCCGGACTTAAAATCCTGTGGCCAGCAACGGCCGTGCGGGTTCGATTCCCGCTCCGAGTACCACAATAAACTCCCAAGGAATTGCTCTGAGGAATGGAGTAAACCTTGGGAGTTTGTTTATATAATCCTAAATATTAGTTGGTTCTTGTTTAACAACAGTTTGATAGCCACTCCATCACGTCGAGGGCGTCAGGATAGGCGGTGAGCGATGGGGTTTGGGTCGAGCCAAGGGTGATGGCGCGACGTAGAGGCTTGCAGGTCGATGCATATTGTCCGATAAATGAGAAGTCGTTGCACGCAACACACTGTATCTCAGTATCGTGCTCTGCAAGCCACTCCGCAACCGTAGCAAGTGATGAATATCGCGCAAGGTTGATCTGCGAAATTGCCGTAGGAAATTCTCTCTCTTCGATCAATATAGAGTGTCCCAGATCGACGTGGGCTACCCCACTCATTGTCATTAATGCACGACGTTGGCGATAGTTGTTCAAGTATCCGATATTGCGATCATTGTGTGGGAGCATAGCCACTTCGAGGCGTTTGATGTCATAGCCATCTGGTGCGAAAATAAG
>JAZOMS010000006.1:0-3523 GCA_045654145.1 Alistipes sp.
TGGCTGGTGGTTGGCTATCGTGATGATGGCTGCTATCCGCGAGAAGACTACCTACTCGAACATTCCTAAGGCACTGAAAGGTCCCGGTATCGCATTCATCATAACTGGTCTGATGGGTATCGCATTTATGATATTCTCGGGCATTCAGTTCTAATCATTAAAAGAGAGAAGTAACAAGATGACTACAACAATTATAGTTGCAATCGTTGCCTTTCTGGTAGTTACGCTGCTGCTCGTAGCGTTGCTACTCGTAGCCAAGGCAAAATTGACATCGTCAGGCGATGTTACGATTGACATCAACGATGGCGAGAAGGTGCTGACCACTGCAAGTGGCTCGACCCTGCTGGCAACGCTCGCCAACAACAACATCTTCCTGCCGTCGGCGTGCGGTGGTGGTGGTTCGTGCGGTATGTGTAAGTGCCAGGTTCTCGATGGTGGTGGCGATATTCTGCCTACTGAGACTGGTTTTATCACCCGCAAGATGCAGAAGGATCATTGGCGTCTGGGCTGCCAGGTGAAGGTGAAGAATGATATGAAGATCAAGGTGCCCGAATCGGTACTCGGCGTGAAGAAGTGGGATTGCGAGGTGGTTTCGAACCGCAATATCTCGACCTTCATCAAGGAGTTCGTAGTAAAACTGCCCGAGGGCGAGAACTTGAAGTTCCGTAGCGGTGGTTACATCCAGATCGATATTCCGAAGTATGACGAGATCAAGTTCTCGGATATGGTGATCGACGAGCAGTTCCGTGGCGATTGGGATAAGTTCGATATGTGGAGCTTGGTAACCAAGAACCCCGAACCTACCTTCCGTGCATACTCGATGGCTAACCACCCTGCTGAGGGTAACATCATTATGTTGAACATCCGTATCGCTACACCTCCGTTCGATCGCGTTAATGGCGGCTTTATGAAGGTTAATCCGGGTATCTGCTCGTCGTACGTATTCTCGCGTAAGGCTGGCGACAAGGTTACCATCTCAGGTCCTTATGGTGAGTTCTTCCTGCCCGATAACCTGCCCGACACTCAGGAGTTGATCTTCATCGGTGGTGGTGCAGGTATGGCTCCTATGCGTAGCCACATTATGCACCTGTTCAAGACCGAGAAGACCAATCGTCCCGTATCGTTCTGGTATGGTGCTCGTGCATTGAAGGAGGCTCCCTATATGGAGGACTTCCGTGGTATCGAGAAGGACTTCCCCAACTTCAAGTTCAACTTGGCATTGGACCGTCCCGATCCCGAAGCTGATGCAGCAGGTGAGAAGTACACCGCAGGTTTCGTTCACAACGTGTTGTTCGTGAACTACTTGAAGAACCACGAGGAGCCCGAAAGCTGCCTCTACCTGATGTGCGGACCTCCGATGATGGTCGCGTCGGTTGAGAAGATGCTTGATAGCCTCGGTGTTCCCAAGGAGAACATGCTCTACGATAACTTTGGTGCATAAGCCAGAAGTTATTACAAAAGAAAACCCCGTTCTTCGGAACGGGGTTTTCTTTTGGCTAATCAGCAGTGCCCTATCGTCGGCAAATATCTGCGTAATCACAATAGGTACAGGTATCGAGATCGTCGCACTGGGTAAACGATCGATCGAAATCGAATATCTCGCCAAGCGTTTCGGCAAGATGCTGTTCGAACTCCTTGGCATATTCGGCATAGCTATCAACTGGTCGGCGCGACTTGTTACGCCCCTCACCTATGACTTCGACAAGCTGAGGCGAATACTCCTCACGACCCAAATCGCGTACATAATAGAGCGCAGGCACCACAGCACGACGCTCGCTATGGGTAATCATCATCGAATAGAGCAGAGTCTGAATCGTATTCGATTGACGTTGCTTACCTTTGCCTTTGAATAGACTCTCGACTCCATCAAATTCGAGATGAGGTGTCCCTGTTTTGTAATCGACCACACGCACCATACCCGACTCCATCACATCGATACGATCGGCCGTACCTTTGAATACAACCTGCAACTCACGCTCACCCGAACGAAAGGCAAAAGGGGTAGATACCTCGTGCTCGATGCTCTCGACACGAAAATCGGCGTGCGCAGCATCGTATGTCAAAACGCCTGCACGGATATAGCGACAAATGATATCTCGCACCAACAATATATTGCCACCATAGTCCTCTACCGTAGCACGTTCGCGGTGCAGATAGTTCTCGTTAATGGCACGATCGACTGCCGCTGTAATTTGCTCATCGGTAATTGCCTCAATTGCCTTAGCGGTCGATGCGACAGTTTTAAGTGGTTCATAGAGCGTACGCATTGCCTCGTGCAGAATCGTACCAAACATCGGAGCATCGATCTCCTCAGATATCTCCTCCTCGCTACGAACTTTCGCCACCGATGCAAAGTAGAATCGCATCGGACAGGCGATATAGCGATAGAGAGCCGTAGGCGATAGCGACGCCGTCGGATCAGTCAAGAAACGTTCAAGTTTCGAGCGCACATCACCCTGCTTAGCGATCGAGAACTGTGTCGTCGTGTCCAAATTGATATCAACACCGAAATCAACTCGATGGATCTTCATTCCCGATTCGTAGTCGAGCTGACGGATATAGCGACTCGCCTCGCCACTACTCTTCTCGTCGCTTTGCGAGCAATATACCATATATATATTACGCGCGCGTTGAATCAAGCGGTAGAAATAGTAAGCATAGACGCCCTCGTGATGTTCGGGCGTGGGCAGTCCGTATGCCGCACGCAGACCATAAGGGATAAACGACGAGGCCGAAGTGCGGTTGCCTGGGAAATTATCATCATTCATCGAGAGTATGATAACATTATCGAAATCGAGGTTACGGGTTTCGAGAATACCCATAATCTGAACACCGTTAAGCGGCTCGCCCTCGAACGGAATTCGAACGGTCTGCAAATGGCGACGCAACAATGAGGTGTAGATCAGCAGTGTAATCACAACCTCACACTGATCAAGCAAATTGCGCAGTTGCATAATATTCTCGGCCACTACCGATAGATATTGAGCTTCACGACGCAGAGCATCATCGGCCATCGTTGCCGAACGCGACGCCTCAGCAATCATTGCCAGCAGATAATCGGACATCTGGGTCCATTCGGTTATGGGCGTAAAAAGTTGCGCCAACAGAGGTGTTTTGACCAACTCCTCACGAGGAATATAGACTCGCTGACGATCGACTATCTCGCGTGCAAGCTCCGTAACTACCTCTCCCAACACATTACTCAGATAGGGGTGCGCCAACAACCCCAACACATCAGTATGATAGAACCACACGCCCGACGTACTCTCACGACGACGATTCTGCAACTCGATGAGTCGTTCGACAAGCGAATAGGCCACCGTTTGGCGCACGGGAAAACCCATCGTTACATTCAGCTCGACACCATCGGGCATCGAGTACAACAACGGTTGAAGTAGATTCTCATCCGTAAGCACAATAGCCGTGCGTTTATCCATCGGAATATCCTCTTCAATCATCTGTCGAAGCAGACGATTGATATATTTGCATTGGAGTACATTCGAGGCAGTTGCCACCGATGTCA
>JAZOMS010000007.1:0-3138 GCA_045654145.1 Alistipes sp.
AAGCAGATGGAGTATGCCAACCGTCGTGGTATTCCCACCGTTGTGATCATCGGTAGCGATGAGCTGGCTGATGGCACGGCAACGATCAAACGTATGGATGAGGGCAAGCAGATCAAAGTTGCCATTGATGAGCTGGTTAAATACGTGAAATACTCGTATGACGTTTTGATGGATTAATGCACAAGGATGAAGCATTTGTTTGCGATCATATTCAGCTTGCTGGTGAGTATTGGTGCGGTGGCACAAAGCACCGCAACCGATACTCAGCCCAAGGCTGATCCGTCCGAACAACTGCAAAAGTTAGTTCAATTCTACCGTTATTTAGTTGGGTTCTATATCGATGAGGTCGATAGCGAAGAGTTGGTCGAGGAGGCGATTGTGAAGATGCTCTCGGAGCTTGATCCCCATTCGACCTACATTGACACCGACGAGATGAAGAGCGTCCGCGAGGATTTTGACGGCAGTTTCAGCGGTATTGGCGTTGAGTTTCGTGTGATGGATGACACGATTCGTGTGGTGAATACCATCGCGGGCGGACCATCAGCCGATGTCGGAGTGATGCCCAACGATCGCATCATTACGATTGATGGGCAGAGCGTTGTAGGCATCGAACAGAACAAGGTACCCAAACTCTTGCGAGGTAAGGAGGGCACGAAGGTCGATCTCGAAATAGCTCGCCACGGTGAGGCTCAACCGTTGGGTTTCACTATCGTGCGTCGTCAAATTCCGATCACCACGGTCGATGCAGCCTATATGATTACGCCCCGCACGGCCTACATCAAGGTCAATCGTTTCGCTCGCAAGACGATGGAGGAGTTCCGCGAGGCTATGGCAAAAATGCCACAGGCCAAGCAGCTTATTCTCGACCTGCGAGGCAATGGTGGCGGTTTGATCGAGCCTTCGATTGAGATGGCGAGCTACTTCCTGCCCAGGGGCTCGGCTGTGGTATCGACCGAGGGGCGTGTAATTCAACCCGAAACCTACTCAGCTCGACGCGATGGCGAGTTTTTGAAGGGTAAGGTTGTGGTGTTGATCGATGAAACCTCAGCTTCGGCAAGCGAGATAGTATCGGGAGCCTTGCAGGATTGGGATCGCGCAACAATCATTGGTCGTCCGAGTTTTGGCAAAGGATTGGTGCAGCGACAGATACCTATGGTCGATGGATCGGCCGTGCGACTGACCATCGCCCGCTATCACACACCTACGGGACGAGTCATCCAGCGACCGTTCGAGAAGGGTAAGCGAGAGGAGTACTATGCCAATCTGACGCGGAGATTGACGGGCAATTATGCGATTGATTCCGTCGCGCTCGATACCCTGCCTAAATATAAGACGCTCGTCAAGGGGCGCACTGTCTATGGTGGTGGTGGCATTATGCCCGACATAACCACACCGATTGACACCTCGGACTACACCGATTATTGGGCTGAATTGAGTCGCCGTGGTGTGCTGGCTGAGTATGTGGTGAACTATCTTGATGAGAATCGTTTGCTGCTCGAATCGCAGTATGCCACCGATGATGAGTTTGTAGCTCAGTTTGAGGTGAGTGATGCGATGATCGAGGCGTTGGCCAAGTTTGCCGAACAGAAGGGTATCGCCCGCCGCGACGAGCAGTTGGCCATTTCGCAAAAGTCGATAGCCCAGATCGTCAAGGGACTCATCGCACAGCGCTTGTGGACGACGACCTCATACTTCAAAGTGGTCAATCGTACAAACTCGATGATCGATCGAGCGTTGGTCGTTTTGGCCGAATAATCGTGGCACTATAACACTGTGGAGCGCATCTGAGCATAGTGCAAATTTTCGATCGCTCTTTTTTATCTCGATTTTTTGTTGTATTTTTGAGCCGTAAATAACACAAAGGCGTATGTTAGATTATCAGAAAACGGGTGAAAATTACGACGAACCCAATTACACAAAGGCAATTAAGGCTGGCCGCAGAACCTACTTTTTCGATGTTAAGGCTACGCGAGGCGACGATCTCTTCATTACGATCACCGAGAGCCGCAAGCGTGCAACACGTGATGGCGAGGTGATGTACGACCGACGCACGATGTTCCTCTATAAGGAGGATTTTGAGAAGTTCGAGGATGGGCTGAAAGATGCCATTAATTTTATCAAGGCAAGCAAGCCCGAACTCTTTGACGAAGAGGGTCGATTGATTCAGCAAGACACGATGAGTTCGATTGATGAGGAATTTGAGAAGTTGTAACTCTCATTCCTGTCATTACTTCATACAGAACAGTCTCGGCAATCCGTATTGGATGCCGAGACTGTTCTGTTTATGTCGATAGCTTGCTACCGAACCAGTGGGGGAGTGGTTTGACGGCTCTTGTCATACATCCCGTTCGTTCAAAAAATTAAAAACCCGAACCGTCAAACGGTTCGGGTTTTCAATCTATTCGGTAGGGTTAAGACTACTTGTTGTAAGCTTTCATAACCGAGATCAGGTCGAGAACCTTGTTCGAGTAACCCCACTCGTTGTCGTACCACGAAACAACCTTAACGAAGGTGTCGGTCAGTGCGATACCAGCCTTAGCATCGAAGATCGAAGTGCGAGCGTCGCCGAGGAAGTCAGACGATACAACGTCCTCATCGGTGTAACCGAGAACACCTGCCAACTCGTTCTCCGAAGCAGCCTTCATTGCAGCGCAGATCTCAGCGTAAGTAGCTGGCTTAGCCAAGTTTACAGTGAGGTCAACAACCGATACGTCCAAAGTAGGAACGCGGAAAGCCATACCAGTGAGCTTGCCGTTGAGCTCTGGAAGAACTACACCTACAGCCTTAGCAGCACCAGTCGACGATGGGATGATGTTGCCAGCAGCTGCACGGCCACCACGCCAGTCCTTCAACGATGGACCGTCAACAGTCTTCTGAGTAGCAGTAGTAGCGTGAACGGTAGTCATCAAACCGTCAGCGATACCCCAGTTGTCGTTCAAAACCTTAGCGATAGGAGCCAAGCAGTTGGTAGTACAAGAAGCGTTCGATACGATAGTCTGACCAGCGTAAGTGTTGGTGTTAACGCCGCAAACGAACATAGGAGTCTTATCCTTTGCAGGAGCCGACATAACTACATACTTTGCACCAGCCTTGATGTGAGCCTCAGCCTTCTCAGCAGTGAGGAACAAACCAGTAGAC
>JAZOMS010000008.1:0-2876 GCA_045654145.1 Alistipes sp.
CCATTTCGCACACGACGATGTTGTCGCCCTCGCCGAGGAACTTTTCGCTCCACGCCTGCGCCACGAGGTTGATCGAGGCGGTCGCACCTGCCGTAAAGACAATCTCGGTGCGCGACTCGGCACCAATAAATGCGCGCACGCGCTCGCGCGCCTGCTCATAGAGGTCGGTACATTGCTCCGAAAGGTAGTGAACGCCACGATGAATGTTTGCATTCATTTCGCGGTGCAGTCGGTCGATAGTGTCGATTACGCACGCAGGTTTCTGTGCCGTTGCACCACTATCCAGATAGACCAATGGTCGGCCGTGTACCTCACGCGCGAGGATCGGGAACTCTTCTCGTATTTTGTTGATGTCGAACATATTACATCTTTTCCAATTTGGCTGCTGTCAGCTCACTGATAAGGTGGCACATATTCGGACAACCGCAGTGCTGCACCACGTCGTAAGCAAATCCCTCGATCTGCAAACGGCGCGCCTGTTGCTCGCTCAAACCACGCTGACGCATATAGTAGATCGCCTCATCGTCCAGCTGACCGACTGTTGCCCCGTGCGTACATTTCACATCGTCGGCATAAATCTCCAACTGAGGTTGAGCATAGATTCGAGCGGTGTCGCTCAGCAGAAGATTGCGGCTTTGTTGCTGGGCATCAGTTCGTTGAGCATCTTGTGCTACATAGACCATACCGGCAAATGAACCCGCCGACTCACCCGCAGCAGCCCCCTTGACGAGCGAATAGCTACGGCAGTCGGGCGCAAGGTGCCGCACTGCTAAATTCAAGTCGCAATGCTCCTTGCCGCTACACAGATATAGCGCCCAAACGTCGCTAACCGCCTCACGTTCAGTGAGTGCCGAGTTATAAGCTGCACGTACATATCCATCGCCCGTCTTGCAACACATAGTCGAGCAGTGACTCGTGCTCATCTGAGCGATGTAATTATTGTTTACGATCGAGCAATTTTGCTGTAAATCATAGAGTTCGGTGAAGTGAATATCGGCAGCGCGTCCTACGATTGCCTCGCGTGTGAAACCGACCATCACACGTCCTGCTCCCTGAGAACGATGCGTAACGATCACCTCGCCACGCGCACCCTCCTCGGCTATAACCAACGCTTGTGCGAAACACATCTCCGCCTCACCCTCAGCGTGATACGTGCTGTCGATAACGATCGGAGTCTGCACCTCCACACCCGCAGGCATATAGACGAAAGCACCGTCTTGAACAAACATTCTTGTCAAAGCGGTCGGAGCGTCACCCATATCGGCAACCGAATCAATCCACCTCTCGACCATCGCGCCATACTCTGCCGAGCAAGCCGCCGCACGCAGCGAACCATAGACTGCACCCTCGGCACTTACGCTCAAACACTCATTTGCCGCACGTCCGTTACGCAACTCAATGCGATAAGCCTCGGCCTCAGGCAGTATGGGTGCGGGATCGGGGTGACGTCGCGCAACGAAATATTGCTCCCATTCGCCCTCGACGAGTCGTTCGATGTCGCTATGCAGATACTGCTCCTGCTTGGCTGTCGGCAGTCCGTGCAGGTTGAGCGAGGCTACCGCATCGCTACGTCGGGCATTGAACCACACGGGCAGTCCCTCGCCGATAATATCGATGTTCGACAGATAACTATCGAGCAAATTTTGTTTCGTAGGCATACTTGCGCGACTTATTGGTAATCGTTAATGAGCCAATCGTAACCCTCTGCCTCCAATTTGAGAGCCAGCGACTTATCGCCCGTATGAATGATTCGACCCTTGTATAGCACGTGAACGAAATCGGGTACGATGTAGTCCAGCAGACGCTGATAGTGGGTGATTACAACCGTAGCATTCTCTGGGGTGTGGAGCTTGGTTACGCCCGTTGCAACGATGCGCAGCGCGTCGATATCCAGACCCGAATCGGTCTCGTCGAGGATTGCCAATTTGGGGTCAAGCATAGCCATCTGGAAGATCTCGTTCTTCTTCTTCTCACCGCCCGAGAAACCCTCGTTTACCGAGCGACTTGTGAGCTTCGAACTGAGTTCAACCACGGCACTCTTCTCGCGCATTAGTTTGAGAAATTCGCCTGCGGTAAGCAGCTCTAAACCACGATGTTTGCGTTGCTCGTTTACGGCCATCTTCATAAAGTTCGACATCGTAACACCGGGGATCTCGACCGGATATTGGAAGCCGAGGAACAGACCTTCGCGCGCACGCTCCTCGATCGACATCTCCAAGAGGTTTTGTCCGCAAAAGGTAACATCGCCTTCGGTAACTTCAAACTTCTCATTGCCTGCCAATACCGACGCCAACGTACTCTTACCTGAGCCGTTGGGACCCATAATAGCGTGCACTTCGCCTGCACGAACTTCGAGGTTGATACCTCTCAATATCTCCTTGCCGCCTACGTTGGCGTGCAAATTCTTAACGCTTAACATATATCGTATCTATTTTTTTATCCTACACTACCTTCAAGGCTGATAGCCAACAGTTTTTGTGCCTCTACGGCAAACTCCATCGGCAATTTGCTCAGCACCTCTTTGGCATAACCATTGACGATCAGTCCAACAGCATCCTCGGTGGACAGTCCACGCTGGTTGCAGTAGAAGAGCTGCTCCTCAGAGATCTTCGAGGTCGTAGCCTCGTGCTCAACCACAGCCGACGGATTCTGTACGTCCATATATGGGAAAGTATGAGCGCCACACTTATCGCCAATCAGCAACGAGTCGCACTGCGAGTAGTTGCGAGCGTTCTCGGCGCCCTTTGCCACACGCACCAAGCCGCGATAGCTGTTCTGGCTGCGACCTGCCGAGATGCCCTTCGACACGATGCGCGAACGGGTGTTGCGACCGATGTGGATCATCTTGGTGCCCGTATCAGCCTGCTGGAAATTGT
>JAZOMS010000009.1:0-4566 GCA_045654145.1 Alistipes sp.
CAGAAAAGGCTGAGCTTGAAGCACTTCTATCGTCGGGAACTCTCTCTCACGAGGAGTTGACTCGTTCTGCCGAACGCATTGGCGCCCTCATCGACGAGATCGACGAAAAAACAATGCGTTGGCTCGAACTGAGCGAACGAGCATAGCGGGCGCAAATTCACAATTCACAATTCACAATTATACTCAAAAAAATTAGGTCGTGCTCAAAAGCGCGACCTATCTGTTTTTTCGATTGCTTACTCAGCTACTCAACCTCGCCGAAAATTACAGCATCGAATCGTTCGGGAGCAAGACCCTCCGACTTGACCAGCACCCGTCCATCGCGGTCGATCAAAAAACAAGTCGGCGTCGCCTGCACACCATACTTGATTTTGAACGGCGAGCAGTCCGCCATACACTCCGTAATGAACTGATAATCTACACTATAGCGTGCACGCAACTCTTTCAGCGACTCCGCCGAATCAACCGCCCAATAGACCACAATTTCCAAATCCTCGCGCGAAGTTCGCGCATAAAGATCGGCCAAATAGGCACGCCCCTGCGGTCCCATACAGCCCAAACCACCATACAACAACAGCACGCGACGACCCTCCAAAGCACGCAGATCGAACCTATCGCCCACCTCATTCACTGCCGCAATGCGTGGCGCACGCACACCCTCGACGACCTGACGAGTGCGTATATGTTGCTGAATAGCACGACCATAGGTCGACCGACGCAACTCGCGCGGCACTCCTTGCAACGCTCGTCGCAGCGCACTCTTCGGCACGTCCATTCGCACCATAAAGCAACGTTTCAGTCCGCTTGGCGTCGCCGCATACTGCAATGCCAGCTGCGCATTGCGCTCCAAAACTCGCTCCAACTCGGCTTCCGCCACCATCTCCAACGAATCTGCCAATTCGGGGTTCGCCTCCGCCTGCTCATACAGTCGTGTGCCAAACGCCTCATATTCAAGCCATAGCGCGCTATCGGCACGCAGATATTCCTCTTCGGTTACGGGCGGTTGCTTAGCCACTGCCGACAGAGCAAACAACAGCGCAAAAAGCGTCAAAATGTGTTTCATCGTGGTTTATTTTTGACAAATATAGGATTTTTCGCAAATTGAGTATATGGGGTCAAAGCAAAAATTACCGAGCGGAAAAGAGTTCGCCTCCTTCCCGCTCGACCATTTTTATTGCGCTACTACCACTCGTAGTTATTGACCACAATCGACTCGATTTTTGCCTCGCCGTCGTACTTCTCAATACCCCAATCGAGCTGGTGAAATTCACCAAAGAAAAGCTCGTCATAGGGTACATTGGCGTTGAAAATGTTACTCAGTTTGAAGAGCACCTTATCAATCTTGAACTCATAATAGAACTCGCACGAACCATACATACCACCTGCAAACATCTGAGCACCAGCCGCAAAAGCCTCACCCAACGTCATTCCGACACGCACGCCCTTATAGTCCAACTCGGGATCAACAATCGAGATCTCTCTTACCGTTTCGCCCTCATTGATCGTCAGCGTTGCCACATCGACGCCTCCACGTTTGAAGGTATAGTTGTCCGACGCAGGAACGTCCTCGCCCATCCAATCGTCATAGTAAGCATCGATATGCTCGGCCACGATCTCATCGTAGAGACCTTCGCAAGTTGCAGGGAAATCCGCAACCGTTGCACCCAATGCGATCGGACCAACACCCTGCTCGGTGATCGTAATTTTCTCGGTCGGCGCGGCGCAAGCCATCATCATCGCTGACAGCGCCACAAAAAAGATTCTTTTCATAGTATTAAGTTGATCTTGAGGGTTAATTTGTACAAAGTTAAAATTATTTTCGCAAACTTCGATAAGTTTAGGATTTTTTTCGCAAATTCGCTATATTTGTTCAACGCAAAAACTACCGAACGTATGACCTATATCGAAATCGATAGCCCCGACCAGCTGGGTCTGCTGCTCCAACGTGGCACTCGCATCAATCAGTATGTATTTCGCAATCTGGACTTTACGCCCATCGCGGAGATGGCTGCCAATCGAATTTTCACCGATTGCATCTTCCTCGGTTGTACTCTTCCCGAGGCGATGAACGAGGCTATTGGGCGCAGTTGCTTGATCTTTCCGCAGATCGATGTTCCCTACAACGTGCATCGTTCAACACTATATTCGCCCGAGGAACTCTACGCGGGTTACGATCCTACACGCCCCGAAACACAAACGACCTGCTACGACGGACGTGTTTATAGCCACTACCTCGAACAGGGTAAAACCACTCGTAATCTGCGCATTACGCTCGCCCGCTCGCTCCACGACCACTCGATCAGCGATGCACTGCACGACTTTCTCAGCTCGTATGACGAACGCCGTCTGGTCGGCATTATGGGCGGGCACGGATTGCTACGCACCGACAACGCATACCGCAAGGTTGCTCGCATCAGCAAACAACTGACCGAGCAGGGTTACCTTATGATTAGCGGAGGTGGCCCTGGGGCAATGGAGGCTACACATCTGGGAGCTTGGTTTGCCGGTCGCACCGATGACGAATTGGACAAAGCGATTGAGTTACTGCGTGTTGCGCCCTCGTTCCGCGACGAAGGCTGGCTCGCAACCGCATTCGAGGTACGCCAACGCTGGCCTCAGGATCGCTACGAAAGTTTGGGCGTTCCGACGTGGCTCTATGGGCACGAACCCGCGACTCCGTTCGCCACTCACATTGCAAAATATTTCGACAACAGTATCCGCGAGGACGGTATCCTGACCATCGCCAAGGGTGGCATTATCTACTCGCCCGGTAGCGCAGGCACCTTGCAGGAGATCTTCCAAGATGCCGTTCAGAATCACTACCTGAGTTTCGGTTACGCCAGCCCGATGATCTTCCTCGATAGCGACTATTGGACTAAGCAAATGCCTGTCTATCCGCTACTTGAAGAGTTACTATCGAAGGGACGCTATAAGAATCTGATCCTCTCACTCTCGGACGACGAGTCGGACATAATCGCCGAAATACGCAAATTCACCGCGAAATAAAAAAAGCCCAGGCTAATAGCCTCGGCTTTCTCTATATAATTTTTATCGGATTAGTACTCCATTCTAAATCGCCAAATCTGATAATGTCCCTTCTTATCACCACGATCCGATACAAAATAGATATAACCATCAGTAGTCCAATAAGGCGTACCATCGTGCGATTTATTTACCGTTACCTGCGTCAAGTTATTTCCATCAACATCTACAATATAAATGTCTGCATCTTTTTTATCCTTCTTCGTTGATTGGAAAACAATCTGCGTTCCATCAGGACTCCAACGAGGATACATCGCAAAACCCTTTTTTGCATCAGTAATTTGCACTTGGTTTTCACCGTCTGTAGTCATTGTCCAGATATTGCAACAATTGGTTGAAGACGAATACTTTACGTACGCTATTGACTTGCCGTCGGGCGAGAAGTTCGGCTGGTAGCCATTGCCAAGCAGAATTGTTTCACCCGTTTCGAGATTCTTTAACCAAATTTCGCTATTCTCATAAATCGTATATGAAGCACTACGCAAACCAATTAGAGCGCCAAGAGTCGTAGTACTTGCAACCTTTACCTTATAAGTTTGCTTGTCATAAACAACAAACTTACCATCTTTCGAGAAACACGGATTATTTTCGAACGCGTCAGAACTTTCGGTTACCTGCGTCAGCGCCTTGCCCTTAGTGTTCGGCATAATGTAAATATCGGACGTAATGCTACCTTCATTCTGACATCTAAACACAATCTTGTCATTTGCAGCGCAATATGCGGGCGAATAATTGCGATTCTTTCCGCTCGTTTTCTGACTAATTGCTGCTGCAAACGGATTATCCTTCTTGTAAATATTGTAATACATTCCTTTCTCCTGCACTGCAAAGTACAAATCCTTGCCATCATCACCACCAAAAGGAGTAATACACGGCGAGTCTTTGTCAGTAACTTTTGTTAATGCTTGCAGGTTTTCGTCGCCCGACATAATAGCGAACTTAACAGACGAGCAGCTCGATAACATTACCATCGAGCAGACAATCATAAATAAAGACTTCTTCATTGTTATAAGTATTTAAGTTAAACAGTTTCATTTGCCACCAGACGGCAACCGTTTAACTCAAAAAAGAAACGTGGATCGCAGCTTATTGCAACAAGGTACGACCAAGCACCTACAAACACATAAGCACAACAACCCACGCCAAGTGGCGAGGGCATTTTTCGTGCCTATTGGTGTGTTTGCTATTAAAATTGGTCGTTTTAGTTGCAAGCCAATAGCCCAAATGCCATCTAATATGTCCACTGCCTATTCGGACAGATATACAAAATTACAAATAATTCTCCATTTTCAAAATATATCTCTCAAAAAATAACAAAATCCCCGCCCTCTCAGTGAGATCAGGGATTGCTATATATAATATATAGGTATGGGCGAGGGAGCTAAACATTGTATGTGCAGCGCACCATCTGTCGCCTGCATACCAACAAAAAAAAGGAGCAAACCTTTCGATTTGCTCCTTGAAGAGGCGGCTACCTACTCTCCCACTTAAATAAGCAGTACCATCGGCGTTAGTGAGCTTAAC
>JAZOMS010000010.1:0-6907 GCA_045654145.1 Alistipes sp.
TATTCCAAAGGATTAGGCTCGTGGCACGCAATGGCGCAGAGTGTAATCAAACTAATGAGCAACAGCCGTTTCATCGCAAATCTTGATTATAAATGCCTGGCGACTACCCTCGACTGCGCCATAATAGAGCACACCCATCAGCGACACCTCTTCCTGCGGAGGTGTCTGCGAGGCAAAGCGTGCGTAGGGTGAGGTCTGCACATAGATCGAGTCGCCCTCTAAGTCGCGGAACTTACGATAGCAGGTGTAATTTCCGTCAGCCCACGTCGAGGCGACATCATCGGCTTGCACTCCCGCAATTGTAACCAATCGACCACACAAACGTTGAGTCAGTTCGCCTGCTGCAAGAGTCGTTGGTTTGGGAGCAACAAGTGCTGGCGTGCGGTGGATGTAGCGGTCGGCAACTGCTGCGTGCGACATATATGAGGTGGTGTGGTAGTCCCACTGTTCGGGTTGCAGCCCCACACGTAGCACCCCATTGAATTCGTCGATGGCCAAACCTTGCAAGCGAACAATCAACCGACTCCCAATGGGATATGTACGGTAGAGGTAGTCCATTCCGATCATCAGTTCGAGTGCTCCCGTGGCATCTTCGATGACCAGCGTGCGATAGAAATTGCCAGCTTCGTCGCTTGTGGTAACGTGACCAGCAACGATTATCTCCTCTTGTATCGTGGTTGCGACATTGAACGAGCGGCGTATGTCTGCAAGGTCGGCATTGGGTATCCACTCGACCTTGTCGCCAATTTCGATCGGCTCGAAACGGTCGTAGTCGCACCCCGATGCAAAGAGTATTGCAAGAGGTAATATGTAACGCAATGCCTTCATCTATCGAAACTTATAACTCAATAATACGTTGAACGAGAGAGGGTAGGCGTAGGTATATCGTTCGGGCATTGGACGGTAGTGAATATTGACACCCGAGCCAGATCGTAATACACGCGATGGCTCATAAGCCGAATAGATTATATTCTTGTTGCACAGTAAATTGCGTACCGATGCCACTGCTGTCAGCCGCGACTGCCCACCTCGAACCGACCACGAACGCATAGCCGATAGTCCGACCGTCAGAGCATCGTCCAAGCGTTGTTGTGCAGTCATCGTTTCGAACTCCTCGGGCGAGGCTGCCAGATCGGTTATGCGTGTCATTCTTCGTATCGGTGTCGGCATCGCATATCGTCCCGAAGCGTAGGCTGTTTCTAACTCCACACGCCATCCGAATGGGGTGGAGTAGCGCAGCTTGGCGACCGTAGCCAACGTAGGTGTTTCGGCCGTATGCAGCCCACTCATATAGCTTGTTGCCCCCTCGATGACAACCCGATTGTCAGCATCGGCATAGAGCGATACCGAGGGATTCGATGCATAGCGATAACTACCCACGCTCAATGCGCCTTCGATCGTGAAACGTGGCGATAGCATAACTGACGCACCCACCTCGACCCCATACCGATTGCGATCGATCTCGCTCACCACTGCATCAACGTAGGTGTAGGTCAGATCGTCGAAGAGGCGCATCGTGGCATCGTTTCCACGCTCGATCCGAGCAAATCCTTTGATCATCAGTTCGACGCTTGTCGTGTGTAGCGAGTATGATACCTCTCCGTCAATCCTTCGCATCGAAGGATCGACCTTGGCTACTGCGTTATTGTAGGCAGGTTGCAGCAGCAGTTGTTCGATTGGTTGATGAGAGTGGCTGGCTGCTATCGCCATCGACAGCCGATGACGTGCCGAGATTGAGTAACGGAATGCCACCTTTGCCGTCGCATCGACTCCTGCCACTTGCTCCGAGCGTCCCAATGAATTGCCACCAGCAAAGAGCTGTTTCTCATATAGACCCGTGCGCCACGCTACTGCTGCGGCTATGCGACCAATGGCGTCGATCGAAAAGCGATTGTCGTGATAATTGATCCCAATCTGCGTCCCATAACGTCCTTCGCTAAGTCGGTAGTTGTAGCCAAATTTATCTCCCTGTTCGACCCTACGATTCGGATTGCGAAGATCATTCTGCAATGCAGTTCCGAAACGCTCGTCATCGACCAGATATTGATCGATGTCGATGATATGTGTGCCACCCAGCAGATCGCGCAGACGCTTGTAGTATTCGGTCGAGTTGTGATTAATCTTAACAGCCGCTCTGACCGTAGTGTTGCGAGCTACTGCACATTCGGCTCCCGCTGTCGCCCGCACCTCGCGCGGAGCCTCGGTGCGATCCTCGATAATATAGACCGAGCGCCCATCGGTCATCGCATTACGAGCATAAAGCTCCTCCCAATCAATCTGAGTGTAGCGATGATCGCTCTCACGCCACACTCGTTCGACCTCAGTGCGTATCTGCTCCGAATCGAAGTATGAGGGTAACTTGCGATAGTTGTCGGGTGTGGGATTCGTGGTATCGTACCAATTCAATCCGCTGATCGATTGTCGCCCTATGCGTGTATATATGGTCGCAAACCACTGATTGTGTCGTAATGAGATGGTCATCGAGGGCATCAATTCGCGTCGCACCCGACTATTGCGCTCGCGTCCATCGTGCATACCCCACGTGGGGTTGTAGAGGTTGTCAGCCGTCAACTCGAAGACCTCAGACGAGCTTGCCGAGCGTATGCCACGTTGCGAAGGGGCGACCATTGCTACGATCGACATCCCGCCCTCGCTCCATCTGTGCGAAAGGAGTGCCGCGACCTCAATACGCTGGGTGAAGACTCCACCGATGCGCATATCGCGACCGCCCTCACCCGATAACGATAGGGCATAGCTCCACCGATCGCCACGACCCAATGGTCGAGCATCATATAATCTGACAGTTAACAGCTTGTTGCGATCAGTTGCCGAGATTGAGGCTGTTGTACTGCCGAGTCCGAATGCCGATAATGATCTATAAGAGCGTGTGCCTCCGAATCCCCCGAGCTGTTGGCTCTCCATCCCATCGGCTACGATCTCTGTTCGCAGAAGTCGTTTTAGTTGATACGATTCGTCGCGATTTATTCGCACCCCATCGAGGTTAAACATCACCTCAGCCTCGCCTCGACGGGCAAAGCGCACAGCCGACAGCGAGTAACGTGTCAGATGATCGAATAACGAGCCGTTATTCGCTACGGGAAGGAAGAAGAGGGTCGAGTCGGGATCGATCTCAGGCAGTTGTTCGTGCGTTTGGTCAAACGGATAGTAGAGTCCGTCGAGCTCCTGAGCCCACGAACTACCGAACGTAATACACATTGCGCTGATTATCAATAGTATGCGCCAACGCTTCATAGCGATCACTCTCCGCCTTGCGACGGGTCTATCTGGTCTGATTACTCGATCTGCGAGTCCTTCAATCCGAGGAAGTAGAGCACGCCATCAATACCAATCGACGAGATCGATTGTCGAGCCGTAGCCTTCACCTTCGGTTTGGCGTGGAAAGCGATACCCAAACCAGCCGTACCTAACATCGGCAAGTCGTTTGCGCCATCGCCAACAGCCACAGCCTGAGCGATATTAATACCCTCGAATTGGCACAGCAGACGCAACAACTCAGCTTTGCGCTTGCCATCGACTACGTCGCCCACGTAGCGACCAGTCAGTTTGCCATCTTCGATTTCGAGTTCGTTGGCATACATATAGTCGAATCCAAAACGCTGTTTGAGCGAGTTGCCAAAGTAGGTAAAGCCTCCCGACAGAATTGCGGTTTTGTAACCTACACGCTTCAAGATGGTCATCATTCGTTCCAAGCCCTCCGTAATGGGCAGTTTGGCAGCAATGTCCTCCATTACGCTCTCGTCCAGACCTTTGAGCAGAGCCACACGCTGAGTGAAACTCTCGCGGAAGTCGATCTCGCCACGCATTGCACTCTCGGTAATGGCACGCACCTGCCCACCCACTCCTGCACGGTCGGCCAGCTCGTCGATGACCTCGGTTTGGATCAGCGTCGAATCCATATCGAAGCAGATCAAACGGCGCGAACGACGGTAGATGTCGTCGCGCTGGAACGAGATATCAACACCATATTCGTTCGACATCTGCATCAGTTGCGACTGCATTGCATCGCGATCCTCGACCGTACCACGCACCGAGAGTTCGATACACGATTTGGGCGTGCGAGCGTCGGGTTCGAGGGGCACACGACCCGTCAGACGACGAATAGCGTCGATATTGAGTTTCTGTTGCGTAACGATCTTGGTTGCCTCGGCGATCTGGCGTGCCGTAACCTCGCGTCCGAGCAATGTGATGATATTTCGGTTTTTGCCCTGACGAGCCACCCACTGCGAGTAGTGATCTTCATCTACGGGGCTGAAACGGATATTGATGTCCAGCTCGTAGGCTTTGAGCAGCAGATCCTTCATAATTTCGCCCGAGTGGTCTGCTGTTGTTTTGAACAGAATACCAAGCGAAAGTGTTTGATGAATGTTAGCCTGACCGATGTCGAGGATATATGCGTCGTGACGAGCCAAAATGTCGGTAAGCGACGACGTAACACCCGGTTTGTCGATTCCCGAGATGTTGATTTGGATAATTTCTGCCTGTTGCTCCATAGGATTGGTGAATTTTTCTTATCGAATTTCAAAGTTACAGATAATTCACTACTTTTGCAACCATCGAAACAGAAATTTAACAAAAACTATTAGCAATTATGTATTTTTTAACAACTACTGATTCATTGAAAGTGATTCTGGCAGATACGACAATGACCGCACAGGAGAAGGGCGCAGTCGTTGCCGAGCAGGTGAAAAATATGTCGTTCAGCGATATTCTTGCGATGTTGGCAGAGTGGGGTGTCGAGATTGCAGCTAAGGTTGCTATTGCGTTAGTGATCTATTTCGTTGGTCGCTGGTTGATCAACCGTCTGATTAAGGTGGTTAATAAGATTTGCGACAAACGCGGTGTTGAGGTATCGTTGCAGCAGTTCTTCAAGAATATGATCAAGGTGGTGCTCTATATCTGTCTGTTGCTGACCGTGGTTGGTGTGTTGGGTATCAACACGACGTCGCTCGTTGCGATGTTTGCGTCGGCTTCGTTGGCTATTGGTATGGCACTGAGCGGTACGATGCAGAATTTTGCGGGTGGTGTGATGATTCTGCTGCTGCGTCCCTACCGCATTGGCGACTATGTCGAGGCGCAGGGTCAAGCGGGTACGATCAAGGAGATTTCGCTGTTCAATACGGTGATCACCACGGTCGATAACCAGACGATCTACGTGCCCAACAGCTCGATTTCGACGGGCATTATCAACAACTACTCGCAGGCGGCAACTCGTCGTGTCGATTGGAATATCACCATTTCGTATGGCGATGATGTTGAGGTTGCCCGCCGTGTGCTGATCGAGATGATGAACTCAGATAAGCGTGTTAAGCAGGACCCCGCACCGGTTGTCTATTTGACCTCGCTTGGCAATAGTGCGGTGAATATCTCGGCACGTGCGTGGGTCGATAACGCCGACTATTGGGGCGTCTATTTCGATCTTAACGAGCGCATTTATAATGAGTTGCCCAAGCACGGTTTGCACTTCCCGTTCCCGCAGTTGTCGGTACACGTCGAGAAGTAGCCGACCGCTCGCCGAACATTCAAACAAATCGAGCCGATCTCCTTTTTCGGAGGTCGGCTCGGTTTTATTATCGGCGACGACGATTAGTGTGTGCCTCGTTCGAAAACAAAATCCTTCGAAATCGGATATTGATTTTCGTAATTAAGCGTTAGGCGCAACTTCTTACCCCACGCGGGGCAGTTATTCATATCTTTCGGCGCAAGTGCTAAAACGATTGTGCTCGGAAATTCGCCATTGCCAATCAATACCAAATCCTCAGCAGCGACCTCATCAAGCGGTTTCTTGAACGACTGATAACAATCTACGAAATAGCTACAAACAACAAAATTCCAATCGTCGTTATCGCCTTTCTGGGTATATTTACTTTGTATATACTTTAACGGACTAACAGCCGAGAGCATAAACAGATTGGCAACAGAGTTATTGCTTTTATATTGCTCATTTATATCCTCCAAGCATATCAACTCTATGCTCACAATATTTTCAGCTGCCATAATGTTGGGATACACGACGGGTTCGCCCGTAACAAGTCTTTTGTTGAAATTCGCATCTCCATATTTTGACGATAACTCGGCAAAGCGATTTAAGTCGTCCTGATTTTGTGAATTTTCATAGTAAATATTCCCATATTCAGGCAATACAATTATGTCGCCAACGCTATTGATTTTCAGCTTATAGTTTGCATAATCGTAGTATGCCGTAACAAATGACTCCAAATGAGTTTCAAAAGTCGAAGTTGTTTTGCAACTACAAAATAGCAATGAAATGCCTACAAGCACGGGAAAAAGAATCTTTTTCTTAATCGTAATAATTTGGGTTTAACACTCTTCTTTTCTATATAGACGTTCGAGATGCCCAAAATGTTGCATCGTTTTTACAAAAATACAAACTTTTTTCGAAAAAAAACTTTCAGCGCGGAAAATTTCCTTAAAATCACCAATTTAAGCCCTCGCACAAAGCGAATCAGTTACTTTTTTCTCGCCAAAATAAAATTTTTGCTATATTTGCGCCGTTTGTTTGCGCGATCATCGCAACCAAATGCTCAAAATTTAGGTTAGTTTATGGAAAATCAACGTGCCACATTTGGCAGTAAATTAGGCGTAATACTCGTTTCGGTCGGCAGTGCCGTCGGACTTGGTAATATCTGGCGTTTCCCCTATATCGCGGGTGAGGGTGGCGGAGGTGCATTCCTCATTATCTATCTGCTCTGTCTGCTCATTATGGGTATTCCTGTGCTGACGGCCGAGTTCTTTGTGGGTAAATACACCCACCTCAATGCCGTAGGTGCTTATCGCAAGCTCGCACCGCGAACTCCGTGGGTTGCAATCGGTTACAATGGCGTGCTGGCGGGGTTTCTGATCTATGGTTTCTACTCTGTTGTGGCGG
>JAZOMS010000011.1:0-2780 GCA_045654145.1 Alistipes sp.
AGCTGACAATCGTATCGGGCGTACGTTCCGAGAGATCTTTGATGAGGCTGATACCCTTGTAGATATTCGACAACTCGTCGATCATTGCATCTACCTTAGTGCGAATTTCCACAGCCAATGCGCTCTCGCCCATCAACTCCTCGATAGTCGTGTGATGTTTATCGATTATGAATTGCAGCTCACTGAGGTAACCATCGTCGCCCGAAGAGGCCATTTTTGCCGTTCGGATCAATCGATCGGTGATGCCTCCCATTGCCGATACAACGACAATTGTCGGCTCGGTCGCCTGCTCGACGATCTGCTTAACCCTCAGCATTGCCGCAGCGGATCCAACCGAGGATCCGCCAAACTTCATTACTTTCATTCGTAATACTTTACTTCAACAATTTAGCCAACGATGCCAAGTTGCGTTCGTTCTGCACACTCTTGCCTTCGGGGGTATAGAGATAATCCAGACGGTCGGCAAAGTGGGTCTCGACTTTGCCACGAACAATCTTCATTGTGCTATTAACCAAACCATTCTGCTCGGTGAATGCCTCATCGACGATAGCCAGACCCGCAGGCAACCAACGGTGCGGGAATTCGGTCTCGAACTCACCACCCTTATGATACTTGTTGATCTCGGCCTCGATCACGCGAGCGGCCTCGGCTGCTTGCTGCTCTGCGACAATACCCTCAGCCTTCATATAGCGTTTCAATGCCTCGGCATTGGGCACTACGATTGCTCCGGTGAAGGGGCTTTGGTTGTTGTAGATGATGATTTGATCGATGTAGGGCGACTTATCGACAATCGCCTCCTCCATACCTTCGGGGCTATATTTCTCGCCGTCGCTTGCGATCAAGAGGCTCTTGAAACGACCAAGTACATAGAGGAAATCATCGTCGGTCATATAACCCATATCGCCCGTGTAGAGCCAGCCATCGCGAACGGTGTCTTCTGTTGCGGTCGGATTCTTCCAATAGCCAGCCATAACATTCTCACCACGGATAACGATTTCGCCCTTGGTGCCGTTGGGCTGCTCACGACCCTCGTCGTCTAAAATGCGGATATCGAGCGGCTGCACGAGCTTACCCGATGAGCCGAAACGATGTTGTTTCTTCAACGGTACATTAGTCGAGATTACGGGCGTAGCCTCCGACAGACCATAGCCCTGCATCATCGGAATGCCGATAGCGTAGAAGAAACGTTGCAACTCCGAGTCGAGCAGTGCGCCACCGCCCACAAAGAACTTCAACTCGCCACCAAATGCCTCACGTACCTTCGAGAAAAGAATCTTATCAAATAAAGCAACTACGGGACCAAGTACGAAACGCCAGCCACGACCTTTGTGATAACCGTCTTGATTGTACTCGTATGCGGTACGAAGAGCAAAATTGAACAGTTTTTCAGTCGTTGCACCCTTAGCGCGAATCGAAGTCTCGATGCTCTTGCGGAAGTTCTTTGCCAAAGCGGGTACCGACAACAGGAAGTGAGGTTTCACTTCGCGGATATTTGCAGGTACGTTGCGCAGGGTCTCCATTGGTGTACGACCCACCTGAGTGGTAGCAACCGTAGCTCCGCAAGCGATCATAATGTAGAAACCTACTACGTGAGCAAAGCAGTGGTCAAGCGGCAGAATGATCAGCGTGCGATATGTCGAGGGTATCTGAATACGAGTGAGCGACTGCTCGACATTGGCCGTATAGTTTCGATGGGTTAGAATTACACCCTTAGGGTCAGCTGTTGTACGCGAAGTGTAGGTAATTGTTGCGTAGTCATCGTTCTGGATTGCTCGGCCGATTTCGAGGAACTTCTCACGGCTCTCCGAGAGATATTTGTTACCCTCAGCCTTCAACAATTCGAGAGTGATTTCGTTTTCCTGCAAATCGTCAATGTCGTGAAGGACGATTACCTGCTGCAATTTGGGCAGACGCTCGCGGATGCGGCGAATCTTGGGTAACTGATATTTCGAAACGAAGATCGACTTGACATCGGCGTGGTCCAAGCGGAACAACAGGTCGTTGTCCTCCTCCAACTTGATCGAGAGAGGTACGCTGATAGCACCGGCGTAAAGCAGACCCAACTCTGACATAATCCACGCATTGCAACCCTCCGAGAGAATTGATACGCGATCGCCTCGCTCGATGCCTGTTGCTGTAAGACCCGCGCCGATAGCCAATGCTGCATCGCGGGTTTGGTTATAGGTTGTTGGCTCGAATTCACCCGTTGTCTTTTCGAGCAAGAATGTCTTCTCGCCATATTTGGCCACTGATGACTCAAAAAGGTCGATAATGGTCTTTTTCATATCTCTTAGTTTGTAGTTAGTGATTAATCCATTTTCAAAACTGCCAAGAATGCCGATTGGGGTACTTCGACATTGCCGATCTGACGCATACGCTTCTTGCCCTTCTTTTGCTTTTCGAGCAGCTTGCGCTTACGCGAAATATCGCCGCCGTAACACTTCGCAGTTACATCCTTGCGCACCGCCTTGACCGTTTCACGAGCGATAATCTTTGCTCCGATAGCTGCCTGAATAGCGATATCGAACTGCTGACGCGGGATCAGCTCCTTCAACTTCTCGCACATCTTGCGACCAAAGTCGTAGGCGTGAGCCTGATAGATCAACGACGAGAGCGCATCGACGGGCTCGCCATTGAGCAGAATATCAAGCTTAGCCAACTTGCTATCCTTGTAACCCGTGCGGTGGTAGTCGAACGAGGCATAACCCTTCGTAATACTCTTCAACTTGTCGTAGAAATCGAATACAATGTCCGACAATGGCATCTCGAAATTGACCTCT
>JAZOMS010000012.1:0-8456 GCA_045654145.1 Alistipes sp.
TGAAGTAGATTCAAAATTATTTGGCAAAATCTCTGATTTTGACACACACTCGCGGGCTCGCCCTCCGGGCGCCCGCCCCAGCCCGCGAGTGTGCGCACGTCATCTAAGCGAATTTTGAAGTTTTAAATACCTACATTATGAACTGGTTCGAAACATTGTATCTCACGCCGTCGCCGTTGCAGGCCGTAGTGGTCATCTCGACCATCTGCGCGGTGGGCTTGATGCTCGGACGAGTGCGCATCAAGGGCATCTCGTTGGGCGTTACGTTTGTCTTCTTTGCGGGCATCTTGGCAGGACACATCGGCTTGAAGGTCGATCCGCAGATGCTGACATTCGCCCAGAATTTCGGTCTGATAATCTTCGTCTATGAGCTGGGATTGCAGGTCGGACCAGGCTTTTTCAGCGCCTTCCGCAGTGGCGGTATCAGCCTGAATCTGTTGGGGTTGGGCGTGGCACTGATCGGCACGGCAATGGCCATCGGACTCACCTGCGTTACGACCATTCCGCTGCCCGATATGATGGGAATCTTGTGCGGTGCAACGACCAACACCCCTGCGCTCGGTGCGGCTCAGCAGACACTGTCGCAGCTGGGTGTGTCGGCCAATGGTGCGGCACTGAGTTGCGCGGTAACTTACCCGCTGGGCGTTGTGGGCGTGATCTTGGCGATCATCGTGATCCGTAAGTTCTTTGCCCGCCGTGAGGACTTCGCAGCCCCCGATGCCGAACACGTCAATACGACCTACATCGCGGCATTTGTGGTTAGCAATAAGGCAATTGCGGGCAAGACGCTGGCTAAGGTGGCCGAGCTGAGCAACATTCAGTTTGTCATTTCGCGCGTGTGGCGCGAAGGCAAGGTGTCGGTACCTGACGGCAAGACTACGATCGAACTTGGCGACCGACTGCTGGTTACGGCGTCGGAGCGTGATGCGGAGATGCTGACGGTGCTCTTTGGTGAGCGCGAGCAGACTGATTGGAACCGCAGCGATGTCGATTGGAACAAGATCGACCGCCAGCTGCTCTCGCGCAGTATCGTGATCACACGCCCTGAAATCAACGGCAAGCGCCTCGGCTCGCTGCGTCTGCGCAATAGCTACGGCATCAACATCTCGCGCATCTATCGCAGTGGTGTGCCTCTGCTGGCAACGCCCGACTTGGTGCTGCAACTCGGTGATAGAGTGATGGTTGTAGGTGAAGAGCCGTCGATCGAGCGTGTCGAAAAGAAGCTCGGCAACGCCTCGAAAGAGTTGAGCGAACCTAACCTGATGTCGATCTTCATCGGTCTGATTTTGGGTCTTGCATTGGGCGCAGTGCCGCTGTCGATTCCTGGCATTTCGGCTCCCGTACGTCTGGGTTTGGCGGGCGGACCGATCATTGTAGGAATTCTGGTTGGTACGTTCGGACCTCGATTTGGCTTGATCACTTACACCACGCGTAGCGCAAATTTGATGCTTCGTGGATTGGGACTTGCGCTCTATCTGGCCTGCTTGGGCTTGGATGCGGGTGCGCAATTCTTCGAAACCGTGATGCGTCCTGAGGGTGTGTTGTGGATTGCTGTGGGCTTCCTCGTTACGGTTGTCCCCGTGCTGATTATGGGACTCTATGCGCTGAGAGTTAAGCACTTGGACTACGCAACGGTCTGCGGAATGTTGTGCGGCAGTATGGCCAACCCGATGGCGCTGAACTACGCCAACGACACGATCGAGGGCGACAATGCCTCGGTTTCGTATGCGACGGTCTACCCGCTGGCGATGTTCACAAAGGTGGTTTTAGTTCAGGTACTTCTCCTCTTTTTGATGTAAAGTAGCGTAGACAGATTTGTAGAGAATCCCCAATTGTATAATATTTTCGAAAGGTCGGCAAGATTCCGATTTTATGCATATCTTTGCACCCTGAAAAATTGATTTACGATAGAAAATGACCTTACAAGAAGAGATCACACGCAGGCGTACATTCGCCATCATCAGCCATCCCGATGCTGGTAAGACAACTTTGACCGAGAAATTGCTGCTGTTCGGTGGCGCGATCCACGTCGCAGGTGCTGTCAAGAGCAACAAAATCAAAAAGACCGCAACCTCGGACTTTATGGAGATCGAGCGTCAGCGCGGTATCTCGGTGGCTACGTCGGTGATGGGTTTCGAGTACGGAGGTTGCAAGATCAATATCCTCGATACCCCCGGCCACGAGGACTTTGCCGAGGATACCTACCGCACGCTGACGGCCGTAGATAGCGTAATCATCGTTATCGACGGCGCAAAGGGTGTCGAGACGCAGACCCGCCGACTGATGAATGTCTGCCGTATGCGCAAGACCCCCGTGATGGTCTATATCAATAAGTTGGACCGCCCATCGCGTGATCCGTTCGATCTGCTCGATGAGGTCGAGAACGAGCTGCAAATCAAGGTGCGCCCGCTGGCGTTCCCCATCAGCAACGGCCCGTCGTTCAAGGGTGTATATAACATTTTCGAGCAGAATCTGTCGCTGTTCCTCTCGGATGAGCGTTTGACTGCCGATGCGCAAACGGTTGATATCAAGCTCGATAGCCCCGATCTCGAAGAGTATATCGGTCGCTACGCCCAGCAGCTGCGCGACGATGTGGAGCTAGTCGATGGTGTCTATGAGCCCTTCGATCGTGAGGCCTATCTGCGTGGCGAGCTTGCACCCGTGTTCTTCGGTAGTGCGATCAACAACTTCGGTGTGCGTGAGCTGTTGGAGTGCTTCATCAAGATCGCTCCGTCGCCTCGCCCCTCGACCACCGCACAGCGTCCGATCGAGCCTAACGAGCAGAAAATGACGGGTTTTGTCTTCAAGATCCACGCTAATATGGACCCCAATCACCGCGACCGAATCGCCTTTTTGAAGATCTGTTCGGGTACGTTCGAGCGTAACAAGAACTACCTCCACGTGCGTAGCGGTAAGCAATTGAAATTCTCGTCGCCCACAGCGTTTATGGCCGAGAAAAAGTCGGTGATCGACTTCGCCTACCCGGGTGATATCGTGGGTCTGCACGATACGGGTAACTTCAAGATTGGCGACACCTTCACCGAGGGAGAGAAACTCAATTTCACGGGTATTCCCTCGTTTGCGCCTGAGTTGTTCCGCTATATCGAGAATGCTGACCCGCTGAAATTCAAGCAGCTAAGTAAGGGTATCGACCAGCTGATGGACGAGGGTGTGGCGCAGTTGTTCACCTCATCGCTCAACGGTCGCAAGATCATCGGCACGGTCGGAGCGTTGCAGTTCGAGGTTATTCAGTACCGCTTGGAGCACGAGTATGGTGCTAAGTGTCGCTATGAGCCGATTTCGATCCATAAGGCTTGCTGGATCGAGAGCGACAATGCGGCTCAATTGGCTGATTTCAAGCGCCGTAAGCATACCAATATGGCTGTCGATAAGCACGGTCGTGATGTCTTCCTGGCCGACACGAGCTACGCGCTGGCGCTGGCGCAAGAGAACTTCAAGGATATTCGATTCCACTTCACGTCGGAGTTCTAACCCATTCACAACTCAAAATTATGCCGCACTCTTCATCAGGGTGCGGCTTTTTTTGAGTCAATATTGAATTTGAGAGCAATTTCGCCCGCTTTCTCAAAATTGTTAATAATTGGTAGATAAATTTTCACACGGGCGCGAATTTTGTTGCGCCCAATGCGATATTTTTGCACCAATCAAAAGCAATTTCTATGGCAGAAGTACAACAGATGGGGTTGGAACTCAGCATCGACGAGCAGACTGTGCAGGGCCGCTATTCGAATTTGGTGGTCATCACCCACTCGTCATCGGAGTTTGTACTCGATTTTGCGTCGATGTTGCCGGCAATGCCCAAAGCGAAGGTTCAGAGCCGTATCATAATGACTCCCGAACACGCTAAGCGATTGCTGATGACCTTGCAGGACAACATTACCCGCTACGAGAACTCAATGGGTAAGATCGAACTCGGTATGCAGCCCACGGCCGAGGAGGCAATGGCGATGGGATTCAATGTCGGCGAGGCGTAGGATGGTCCAAATTCGGACGCAAAAGTCATAAATTTGATCCCAAATCGGGCATTTAGATGCTCGACGAGGGCTTGTAGTGTGGATTTCAGCGCCTAAACATCAAAATATTGTGCTAAAATTTTTGGAAAACCCAAAAATGTTATACCTTTGCACTCCGCAAAGGATAGTTTTTTTACGGAACAAAATATAAAAAGATAGAGTTATGGCGATGAAAAGAACATTCCAGCCTTCGCGCAGGAAGAGAATCAACAAGCACGGTTTCCGTCAGAGAATGGCAACCGCTAACGGTCGTAAGGTATTGGCTGCACGTCGTGCAAAGGGCCGTAAGAAGTTGACCGTTTCGGACGAGGCTACTTTCAAGTACGCTTAATCGCGTCAGACGGTAATGCAAAAAAAGAGCTACCCCTTGGGGGTGGCTCTTTTTTGTTGATCTTGTATGGATTCGTCTGTCGAGCGAGGCTTAGGCCGAGGTTACATCGCCTGCAACACCCTCGCAATTCTTAGCCCAGCAATCCTGCGCACGAAGGGTCTGCTCGATGATGTCGCGCACACAGCCACATCCGCCACCAAACTCCGACACATAGCGTGCCGCCTCGATGATCTCCGAGCAGGCATCGGCGGGTGCCACGGGGATCCCCACGGCGCGCATACACTCCAAGTCGGGAATGTCGTCGCCCATATAGATCACCTCCGATGGGTCAAGCCCCTCGTCGGTCATAAATTGCTTCAACTCAGCGATTTTGTTGGTGCAGCCGTCGATGAATCGTGTTACCTTGTAGTAGGCGAAACGACGGCGCAACAGCTCGCCTCGACCACCCGTGATGATGCAGACTTTGTAGCCCATTCGGTTGGCATAGACCAGTGCATAGCCATCCTTGGCGTTATATTTGCGAATGAAATCACCGTCGGGCAGCGGCATAATTCCGCCATCGGTGAAGACGCCATCGACATCGAAAACGAACGCCTTGACGCGAGCGATGTCCTCTTTGAAGTTTCCCATATATTGTAAGTTATTTAATTTCGGTAAATGGCAGATTTTTAGGCGAGTGCATTGCCTCGTCGATGATCGCATCGAGCTGTGTGGCCACGGCACGTACCTCCTCGCTTTCGAGAATATCGACGCTCTCCTCGCCGTGCTGTTCGACGATCGTGATTACGTCATAGATGGTGATGTTGTGTACATCCTTGGCGGGCGCAAAGTAGGCAACCTTGTCGTTCTCGTCCCATTTGACCTGGTGGATCAAACCCGCCTGCTCCAACTCGAAGATCACGTCGCGCACGATTCGCAGGGGCAGGTTCAGTCGCTGGCTGATCTGGTCGGAAGAGAGCGGACCCTGCTCCGAAGTAAACGAGCGCGTGATGACCAACATCGTGGCTAACATTACTTTACGACGATTTTCGTGGCTGATATGGAGTGATTCGCGCTCCAGCTCGAACTTCTTGATATTCTGATAAGCAAACGCCAGCTCGCCACCAAAAAGCACAATCTGCCAGCTCGTTTGCAACCAGATGAGGAAGAGCGGTAGCGCGGCAAAACTACCATAGATGGCGTTGTAGGCGCTCATCGACGATTGCAGTGCGATGTAGGCCCACTGAAAGAGCAGAAAGACCGAACCGCAGACCAGCGCAGCTGTGAGGGCGCTCGTGAAGCGCACTTTGGTGTTGGGCAATACGATGTAAACGAAGGTGAACATACCCCAGATGAGCACCACCGAAACTACATTTGTCCAGATGTGGTAGAATGTCGAGTCGTTGATCCCGAACCAATCGTGAAGGTTGTGAATGACAGTGCTCGACGAGAGCCACAGGACGGGAACTATCACAACCACAGCAATATAGTCGCTGAATTGGCGGGCAAAACCACGCGAGCGCTTGACCTCCCAGATGTTGTTGAATGCCGCCTCGATCGACGCAAAGACCCTCATCACCGCCCAAAACAACATCAACACACTGAGCGTTGCGAGTAGGCCGCCACGTGTACGTGCGAGGGCGTTGTTGGCAAATCCTACGATGTAGTTGATAAATTCGGGGAATTGAGGCAGTGCGGCGTGGAGCTCGTGTGTGAGGTTCTCGGCCATTCCGAAGCCCTTCATCACTGCGAAAATGATCGCTGCGAGTGGCACAATCGCCATCAGCGTATAGAATGTGAGCGATGCCGAGCGGGTCAGCGTGTCGTGCTCGATCACCCCACGTGCGGTGTAGTAGAGCAGTTTGTACTGACGTAGTGCCCAACGCAGAAAGCGGTTCTCGACATCCTCCTCGCGCAGGAGGAAGATGCCCTCGGAGAGAAAATGTAACAATCTCTTTATCATGATGTTGCGAGTTCTTTCAGTTCCAATGCCCACACCTCGCCACCGCACTCGGTGAAGGCCCACATCTCGTTGCCACCTTCGTTGACACCCAATCGTCGGCAGATCTCCGATGATGAGAGCGCGAGGTCGCGTTTGAGTGCTGTCAGACGACGTATCGAACGGCGTGCCAATTCGCGTTTCAACTGTTTGGGTGCGAACGGCTGAGCCGTAACTATCTCATACACACGTGCCAATGTTGCGCCCTCGGGTCGCTCATCGGCAAGGTAGAAACCATCAGCAGTGCAAGCCTGCGCGTCGGGAGCGGTCTGTGCGAAGTAGGTCGCGCTCAGTCGCGCCTTGCGCAGAGCCACGTCGGGCGAGAGCAGATAACGCGCCGAACGGGGGACGGTGGGGAAGGTCGGAGCTACGCGAGCGTCGCTTGGAGTGCTGAATTCGCCAATGCCTATCGCGGTGGCTGTCAGTGTGTTATGGGTGTATGTTTTGTCCCATTCGGCGATCACCTCCTTGCATTCGCCCGCCAGCGACACCACCTCCACACGACATCGCTCACCGAATATTCGCTCGGCCTCGGCAACATCGAACAAGGGCGAATTTTTGATCACCACACGCGGTGCAAGTTGTTGTAGGCGAGGCATCAACGCCATTACGTCGGGCGAGCAACACTCCAACAACACCTGTCGTCGTCCATCTGCCGCGCGACGGTCGGGATCGGCATAGATCTGGTCGAAAGTACCCTCCTCAGCCGCCGCCACAACCTCCTCGGCAGAGCCGCAGATGACCTCGATGTTGGTTGCGCCCAAACGTCGGAAATTCTCGCGTGCGATGGCGGCTAAAACCTCGTCGCGCTCGACGGTCGTTACCCTCTCGAAGCGTTTCGAAAGGTAGTAGGTATCGACGCCCAATCCGCACGTAAGATCAAGACAATGAGCACCTTTACCTCGTTTATGCGCTGCCGTCTCTTCGCTCGACGACTGCTCGAAAGCTCGCTGCGGAATGATACATCGCGCCTCATAATAGGAGGGCAATTTGCGTCGCGCACGTTGCAGATATTTCACCGCCGACGCCACCGCCGATGCCGCCACAACCGACCGATCGAGTGCCACTCGCAGCGGATCACGCTCGATGTTTGCCTCGATTGCCGTCTGCACCTCCTCGCGCAGCAATATGTCAAGTTCGTCGAATGTCATACGTAGGGCAAAGATAACGATTTTTTTCGGGGATTGCGTCGCACGACCTCGGTAATCGCAATGGCAACGGCATAAATTATCGCCGCTATCCACCAATCAATGCCGAGGGTGAAGTGTGCCCAATCGAGGTCGGCAGCCACGGCAACGCATCGGTTTTCAGCCTCGGCCACCGCCCCTGCTGCCTGCGCAATGAAGCCCCACGATGAGGGTGCAAATATAGCTGTAACAGACAGAGTAACAAGCCCATAACCCAACAGAACGACCAGCGGATTGAGCACCACGCCCACCATTGCCACCCGCCCAAACCAATAGCTCACCAGCGGTGCGGTTGCCAGAGTGCTGACGGCGCCGATCACTACGGTCGAGGTCAGCAGGTTGAGTAGCGGATTTCGGGTGCGAAGGTATGCGCAAAGTGGTACTGCCCAATAGATGATAGCGGCAACAGCTACCACCGATAGCTGGAAACTCACATCGACCAATAGGCTCGGTTGTACGCAGAGCATCACCATCGCCACCGTGGTTAGGATATCTGCCGAGCGGTAGTTTGCACCACTCGCCAATGCCAGCTGTAATGCGCTGAACATCAGCGCTGCACGCACTGCACTGATGGGCATTCCCGTCATCGCAACGTAGCCCCACGCAACTACCATCACTGCCAAATTCAGCAGTTGATTACCGTGCCTGAACAGGGTCAGCCAGCGCAGTAGGATGTTGGTCATAACGAATATAATCGCCACGTGCAGACCCGACACCGCAAGTAGGTGCGACGACCCGCTAAGTCTGTATTTTTCACGTAGTTGTGTGCTCATCGTGGTGCGTCTGCCTGTGGCAATGGCGGTGCAGAGAGCCAACTGATCGCCTTCGAGCCGACTCGCTTGCAGTCGCTCGGTCGCCCAGCGTTGCAACCGTCGTGAGAGATGTGTCAGCGACCTTGCCTCGCCCTCGCGAACAAGTGGCGTCGA
>JAZOMS010000013.1:0-16950 GCA_045654145.1 Alistipes sp.
AGATACAATGTTTCGAACCAGTTCATATTGTAGGTATTTAAAACTTCAAAATTCGCTTAGATGACGTGCGCACACTCGCGGGCTGGGGCGGTCGCCCGAAGGGCGAGCCCGCGAGTGTGTGTCAAAATCAGAGATTTTGCCAAATAATTTTGAATCTACTTCAACTCCATCTCGTCGATCAGGTAGCCAGCACCACCAATGCGGTCGATCACGAACAACACGTAACGAATATCAACAGCAATGTTGCGGCAGATTTCGGGGTCGAACTCGATGTCGCTCATCGTCGAGAGCCACGTGCGGTCGAAGTTGATACCCACCAACTCGCCACGACCGTTCAGCACGGGCGAGCCCGAGTTACCACCCGTCGTGTGGTTCGAGGCGATGAAGCAGACAGGAACGGTGTAGCGACCATCCATCTCGATGCCCCAGCGACCGTAATCCTTCGCTGCGTAGATGTTGCGCAGGGTCTGCGGGATGTCGTAATCGTAGATCGTGGGATCATCCTTCTCGATGATACCATCGAGCGTAGTGTAGTGCTTGTGATAGACAGCGTCGGCATAGCGATAGCCACCAACCTTACCGTAAGCCACTCGCAATGTGAGGTTTGCGTCGGGGAAGAAGGCCATCTCCTTGTCGTACTCCATCAGCGCGCGCATATAGGGAGCGTAGTACTGCGCAATCGACGGCGCATCGCTCATATTGCGGTAGCGGCGCTGCGAGAAGTTGCCGCACTTGATCAGTTCGGTAACGAAGCGGTTCATCGGGTCAGCCTCCATAATCGAGGGCAGGTGTGCGGGATCCGACGCCAGCGCCGCGAACTTCTCGGGTGTGGTCAGCTGGCTCTCGTCAAACAGGTAATCGACAAAGTGATCGGTCGAAGCGAAACGTGCCATCTCGCTCTTCACCGACTCAGGGATATACTGTGCGTCAATATCTTCGACAAACGCTGCAACCAGCTTCTTGGCTACCTCGCGGTCGATCTCGGCAACATAGTTCTTGTAGAATGCCGCCACCGATTTATCGTCGGGTGCGGGCTTGCGCTGCGCAACCATACGGGTCAACTGCGCCAGCTCGATAGCCGAGATCGACTCGGCAAAATACTCGGCACGCCAATAGGGATCGCGCAACTCGTCGTAAGCGGCATACATCTTCTCCAACAGACCCTTGTATTCGGGTTTCGACTCGGCCCAAGCGGCAAACTTCTGCTCGTAGGCACGTTTCTTCTCAACCGTGCCAAGACGCTCCAAACCAAGCACTTCGCCCTGCCATTTCTTCCACGCATTGGCGATATTGGCGTGCTTAGCGGCATATTGGATACGCACCTTCGGGTCGGCCTCCTGAGCCTTCGAGATCACGTCGAGGCGCAGGGTGCGGAGCTTGATCTTCATCGGATCCGACAAACGCTCGACGTAATCGGCAGCCGACGAAATCACATAGCGCTGGGTGTTGCCTGGGAAGCCATAGATCATCGTGAAATCGCCCTCCTCGACACCCTGAGTCGAGATCTTGAAGTGGCGGCGAGGCTTATAAGGCACATTCTCGCGCGAGAAGTCAGCGGGTTTGTTATCCTTGTCGGCATAGACGCGGAAAACAGAGAAGTCACCCGTGTGGCGAGGCCAAATCCAGTTGTCGGTGTCGCCACCGAACTTGCCGATCGACGAGGGGGGCGCACCAACTAAACGCACGTCCGTAAACTTCTCATACACAAACAGAAAATACTGATTTGCGTAGTACAACGACTCGACCGAGGTCGAATAGCGACCACTCTCCGATGCCTCCTTTCGGATCGCCTCGATGTTGGCTTTGAGTTGCTCGTCGCCACCAGCCTTCACGCGCTCGGTAACATCCTCCATACGCACCAAAATCGCCACATAGAGGTTGGGATTGGGCAGCTCATCGTTGCGCGACATCGCCCAGAAGCCGTTGGTCAGGTAGTCGTGCTCGACGCTACTGTGGCTCTGAATTGCGCCATAACCGCAGTGGTGGTTGGTGAGCAGCAAACCCTCCGACGAGATCAATTCGCCCGTGCAACCGCCATTGAAGAGCACCACAGCGTCCTTCATCGAGGCACGGTTGATGCTGTAAACATCCTCGGCGGTCAGTCGAAAACCCTTCGATCGCATATCCTTGATACGGTCGCCAATCAGGCTCGGGAGCCACATACCCTCGTCAGCTGCCGCCGTGAGGACGAACATCAGCGCCACGAGAGTCGATAAAAATTTCTTCATAATAGTTTGTATTTATTTGTTATTCATTATTTTACAAATTCGCCAAGCGCTGCATACACTCGCTGCACGGGCAATCCCATCACGTTGTAGAACGAGCCGTCGATGCGCTCAATGCCCACGTAACCGATCCACTCCTGAATGCCGTAGCTACCCGCCTTGTCCATCGGTCGGTAGCGTGCGACGTAGTAGTCGATCTCCTCGTCGGTGAGCGTGCGGAAATAGACGTCGCTCTGCACCGCAAAGCTCTCCAAGCGGCTCTTCGAACGGAGCGTTACGCCCGTTGTAACACGATGGGCGCGACCCGACAGAGTGCGCAACATCGCACGAGCCTCGCTCTCATCGGCAGGCTTGCCAAGTATCTCACTATCAACGATTACAACCGTATCGGCCGTAAGCAGAATATCGTTCTCGGCAAGCTCCACGGGGTAGCCCTCGCTCTTCAATCGCGACAGATAGATAGGCACCTCATCGGGCTCGATCGTCGCAGGATAGACCTCCTCAACCTCGTATCGTTCGGCCAACTCGTACTCCAATCCGCAGTCGGTCAGCAACTGTCGGCGGCGGGGCGATTGGCTCGCAAGGATCAGTCGATAGGGTTTCAACGTATCGTGCAGTAACATAGCGTATTATCGAATATCAAAGTCCAACAATTTGCGACCTTCGAGCGTTGCGGTCAGCTCATCGCCCTCGCGCACCTCGCCCACACCGACGGGGGTACCCGTATAGATCAGGTCGCCTATTTTCAACGTAACAAACTGCGAAATGTGGCTGATCAAGCGATCGACCGTGAAGATCATCTGTGCGGTCGAGGCCTTCTGGCGCACCTCGCCATTGAGTGTCATCTCGAAATGAAGGTTTTGCACGTCGCCACCCAGCTCCGCGAGCTTCACAAATTCGGGCGAAATGGCAGCCGAGTGGTCGAATGCCTTAGCCATTTCCCAAGGCTCACCCGCCTCAGCAGCAGCACGTTGCACATCGCGCGCCGTGAAGTCGATACCCAAACCCACCTCGTCGTAGTAGCGGTGGGCAAATCGCTCGGCAATGCACTTGCCGACGCGGTTGATCCTCACCACCAACTCGCACTCGTAGTGCACCTCGCGGCTGAACGAGGGTACATAAAAGGGGTCGTTATTTCGCAAAAGAGCCGTGTCGGGCTTCATAAAAAAGATCGGAGCTGAGGGCACCGCACCCATCTTCAACTCATCGACGTGCTCGACGTAATTGCGTGCTATGCAAAAAATCTTCATCGTTTGTTCGTTGCTTTAACTATTTATATTTCAGTGCCTTTCGTCGTTCGGTAGCATTGCGCGCGACGTTCCGTCGCGGTTGCAATTCTGACCCACCTTCCCCGCCTCAGGCAGGGGCTTAGCCACGGCAAGCGCGGCGGGTTGCCGAGAACATCAGTTGTTCGTTTCTTTTCTAATCGTTTCGCACCTTCGGGTACTGGGGCGGTTGCCCGTAGAGCGAGTCCCCGAAGGCGTGCAAAATCATCAGTATTTTGCGTTATTATATTTTATTGTTTTTCAACTCTTTAACCATTTCAGCGGCAAAGCGTTCGCTTGCACCTGCGCCACCGATCAGCTCACTCAACTCATCGAAATCGGAGAGCATCTTTTCGTGTTTCGAGCCCCCGCTAACGATCGCTCTTAGCTCACGCTCGGCCTCCTCCAAGTCCAGCTTAGCGCAGACCATTTCGCGCACCGCCTCGCGCCCCAAGTTGATATTGACCAACGACACGTATGGGATCTTCAACACGTAGGGACGCAACACCTCGTAGAGCTTAGGCACGTGATAGATAACCATTTCGGGGATTCGCATCAGTGCTGTTTCGAGGGTCGCCGTGCCCGATGTAACCACCGCCGCCTCGGCAACCGAGAGCGTCTGCTGAGTCTGATCGCAGACATATCTAACGTCCGATGCATACTTGCCGTCAGCCATATATGCCCAATAAGTTCGCTTGTCAATCCACGGTACTGCCGTTACAACAAACTGATACTCAGGCATTCGTTTCGATAGTTCGACCATCTGTGGCAGATTTTCGCGGATCTCGCTCACACGGCTACCCGCAAGCAGGGCGACGATCGGACGCTCATCGAGATTGTTCCTGCGAATGAACTCCTCGCGCGTGGTGAGAGTCGCCCGACGAGCCTTAATATCATCGACCAGCGGGTTGCCACAGAAGGTCGGCTCGATCCCCTTCGCGCGGAAATATTCGCTCTCGAACGGGAAGATCGTGAACAACCGATCGACATAGCGGCGCAACTTTTTCACACGCCACTCCTTCCACGCCCACACCTTCGGTGCGATGTAGTAGAACGTACGCAGACCGCGCTCCTTAGCCCACTTAGCCATCTTCATATTGAAGCCAGGGTAGTCGATCAGAATCAGCACATCGGGCGCAAAACGCTCGACATCGGCTTGACACTCAGCCATTTGTCGAAATATCTTGCGCAGGTTGCGCAACACGGTCATAAAGCCGAAGAACGACGTCTCGCGATAGTGCTTTGCCAGACCCTCCTTGCCGCCCTCGACCGCCATCAAGTCGCCACCCCAAAAACGAAACTCAGCCTGCGGATCCGCTTTACGCAGTCCCGCAATCAGTTTCGAGCCGTGCAGATCACCCGAAGGCTCTCCCGCGATTAAGTAATATTTCATTTTATAATTACTTTTGCTCATCATCGGCGGGTGGGGGCTCGGCTTTCAGCCGACCCGCCGATGATGACACGCTCCGCAGAGCGTGATTTGAAATTTTATTCAAATAAACTCAAAATGCCGTCCTGAACTACTCCAACAAATCGGGTCGCAGTCGCTTAGTTCGTTCCCACGCCTGCTCCTCCTCCCTCTTCTCGATCTCGCCGAAGTTACCCGACAGCAGCACATCGGGCACACGCCAACCACGGAACTCCGCAGGACGGGTATAGACGGGCGGTGCCAACAGATTGTCCTGAAAGCAATCGGTCAGTGCCGACGCCTCATCGCCAATTGCACCAGGCACCAATCGCACCACCGAGTCGGCAATGATGCAGGCCGCCAACTCGCCACCCGTCAGCACATAATCGCCAATCGAGATCCCGCGCGTAATCAGGTGCTCGCGGATGCGGTGGTCGATGCCCTTGTAGTGGCCGCACAGAATGATGATGTTCTCCAAGGTCGAGAGGCGATTGGCCTCGTGCTGGTCGTAACGAATGCCGTCGGGCGAGGTATAGATGATCTCGTCGTACTGTCGCTCCGATTGCAACTTCTCGACAAGTTCGAACACAGGCTCGCACTTCATCACCATACCAGCCTCACCGCCAAATGGATAGTCGTCCGTGGTGCGACGCTTGTCGTGGGCATAGTCGTGCAGGTTGTGTACCACGATCTCTACCAGACCCTTCTCCTGCGCACGCTTCAATATCGACTCGCTCAGTGGCGAGGTCAGCAGTTCGGGAACAGATGTTATAATGTCAATACGCATATTCTAAGTTCACACCCATATGGTGTGTTTTGCTTTTATTTCGATTAGTTGGCTCTAAAAATTATATCCTTCTCGCTCTCGTCGCTCAGTGGCACCTCCAAGCCCTGTTCGAGCGTGTAGCCTCGATAGCCGAGCGAGCGGAACAGAGCGATGATCTTCGCACGGTTCTCGCCACCCGTCTCGATCAGCACCGTCGGTCGGAAGCGCTCCAAAAGCGGGCGCAGTTCGTTCATCACCACCACCTCGTAGCCCTCGATGTCGCACTTGATGAAGTTCAGGCGGGTCAATTTCGCAAACAGCTCGCTACCACGACGCATCTGCGCAGGGAAGCGCTCACCCTCTCCCTCAGCCGTCGCCTCGTCGCCCACGAAGTTCTGCCCCGTACCGAAGTAACCCTGATAGCGGGCCGTGTCGTTACACATCACGATCTCGCGCTCCTCCTCGCCCAATGCGTAGGGTAGGATCTCGACATTCTTGCAGTGGCGCAGGTTGTGGCGCAACACACCGAGGATCGGCGCAACGGGCTCGACCGAGTAGAGCTGCCCACCCTCGCCAATCGCCTGCGAGATATAGCGTGAGTAGTAACCCAAGTTGGCACCGATATCAATTGCCGTCGCACCCTCACCCACCAACTTGGGCAGGTGATAGACATACTCGGTTGCCTCGGCATAGCGACCTATGCCCAGACGCTTCCAGACGAAAAACATCGCACTCACCACACGCAGGTAGCCGTCGAGCGATAGTAGTCGATAGAGCAGTTTATGGATCAGACGCATCATAGTCGGTTAGCCTCGATAGTTGATTTCGTTGTTCATCACCTCCACTACGAATGGGTTGTAGAGCACCTCGTGGCCGATGTCCGACGATGGTCCGTGTCCAGCGTGGAAGACCACGTCGTCGCCCAGCGGCACGATGCGATCCAAGATCGAGCGCATAATCCACGAGTAGTCGCCACCCGGCAGATCGGTACGACCGATGCTCTCACGGAAGAGCGTATCGCCAGTGAAGAGCATACGTCCCTCCTCGTGGAAGAGGCAGACGTGGCCAGGGGTATGACCAGGCGTGGGGATCACTTTCAGCACCGTTTCGCCGAAGGTGATCTCGTCGCGCTCTTTGAGGTCGATATCAATTGCGGGGGTTACAGGGACTTTCAGTCCGAACATTGCCGCCTGCTGCGCTGCGCTCTCGACCAAAAAGCGGTCGTCGCTCGACAGTGCATAGGGGATACCCAACTCCTCTTTGAGCGTCTGCACACCCATAATGTGGTCGATATGACCGTGCGTACCGACAATCATTTCGGGTTCAAGGCGGTTCGAGCGGATGTAGTCGATGATTGCCGCAGTTTCGCGCTCGTTGCTACACCCAGCGTCTATGATGATGCAACAACCTGTTGCCTTGTCGGTTACCACGTAGGTATTCTCCTGAAACGGATTGACGCAAAAAAGTGCTATGTCGATCATAGTCAGTTATTGGTTTTTACGATTTTACAATACTCTTCCAAATTACAAAAATAGCAATTTTTCGTGATCTGCGCTCCTTTTTGCCACAAATATTTACACGCGCGTGAGTGGGAGCGTTGCAATCTGCCGCTTTTTCCGAAGATTGAATCGCACTATGAAGGTTTTGAGTGCATTTAGAACTGCACCGCACAACTGAGTCCGAGGGCGTTTGTCTGAGAATAGTAGATTGGGGTTGCCACAACTGCTTGACCTTTGCGCGGTATGCGGAAGATATGACGATTGAGTGGCAACATCCAATATCCGATACGAGCCGACAAGATGCCAAAGCCTGCACCCGCGACCACATCGTTGAACCAATGTCGATCGTTGTACATTCGCATAAAACCAACTGTCGCTGCTATGGCATAAGCACCCATTCCTACACCCCAACCATACTACGAACGCACCAACTCGGCACCCGCAAAGGCGGTCGTCGTATGCCCCGAAGGGAAGGAGTTGCGAGTGCCTGTATCGGGACGTGGCTCACGAACTATATGCTTGATACTCTGCGACAGAGCGCTCACCGCAATATAGGTTACACCAGCCACTGCCACACGTTCACCGAACGTATGTTTTGCCTCAATCCCCATATAGTCGAGCGTGAGATAGAACGCCACGGGCGCATACTGAACATAGTCATCGAAATGGTATTTTCGACCTTTGCTCATATCATAAAGTCCATCGCGAATCGCCACATTGACGCTGTGCAAAGGGGCCTTCGCACCAACACCCAACGCTCCAACAGCCACCAACGATGCGGGGACGATCAACTGCTCGGGACGAAAGCGTGTCGAGTGGGTCTGATTGGCCTCCCACCAATCGCGTTTGCCATTTTTTCGCAAGGGGTAGTTGTCGGTTTCGAGAGGTTGCTCAGCGAGGTCAAGAGTATCAATCCGACTCAGCGGTTGACCGAAAACATTGCCGATCGACACCGCAACCAAGAGCGATATCAACACAACTCTCCGCACTATTCGATATGTCCAATTCAACGTCATAACACTACAAAGGTAACAAAAATGGTCAGAATCGTGCGCACTAACCGAAAATCATTCAGTAAATTACACCCAAAATTCGCGTGAGTGGGCACGGGAGCGTTGCAATCTGCCGCTTTTTGCGTACCTTTGCCGAAAATCAATCCAAAAAATTAGTACCGTGGCACGTAAAAGACACCAATACCCCCTGATCGAGGGGCTCGAAATAACCACTCTCGCCGCCGAAGGTAAATCGCTCGGACGCTGGAACGACCAAGTCGTATTCGTCCCGATGACCGTACCGGGCGATGTGGTGGACGTTCAAATCCGTAACAAACGCCGTCGTTATATGGAGGGCTATGTGGTTCGTTATCAGAAATTTTCGGAGATGCGTTGCGAACCCTTCTGCCAGCACTTCGGTGTCTGCGGAGGTTGCAAGTGGCAGAACCTGCCCTACGACGAGCAGCTCCGATTGAAGCAGTCGCAGGTCGAGGATCAACTGACCCGAATCGGCAAAATCGAACTGCCCGAAATCAGCCCCATCCTCGGCTCGCAGAAGACTCAACTCTACCGCAACAAACTCGAATTTACATTCACTCCGCGCCGTTGGTTGACGCAGGAGGAGGTTGCATCAGGTGTCGAGTTGGACGCTTCGCCCGCACTCGGATTCCACATTCCGACGATGTTCGACAAGGTGCTGGACATCGAGAAGTGCTGGTTACAGCCCGAGCCGTCGAACGCCATTCGTCTGGCAACCAAGCGTTTCTGCTTGGAGCACGGCTACGAGTTCTACAACGTGCGCGAGCATAGCGGCTTTATGCGCAATATGATCATCCGCACCGCCTCGACGGGCGAGGTGATGGTCATCGTCATCTTCGCCTACAAGGATGAGGAGCGCATCGCTGCACTGCTTGACCACCTCTGCGAGCAGTTCCCCGAGATCACCTCGATGATCTATATGATCAACGAGAAACTCAACGACTCGACAGGCGACCTCGACCCCATAACCTATCGTGGCAACAGTCATATCTTCGAACAGATGGAGGGTCTGCGATTCAAGGTGGGTCCCAAATCGTTCTATCAGACCAACTCGGAGCAGGCCTACGAGCTCTACAAGGTGGCACGTGAGGCGGCCGATTTGAAACCCAATGAGGTGCTCTACGACCTCTATACAGGCACGGGTACGATTGCAAACTTCTGCGCAGCACGCTGTGCCAAGGTGGTTGGCATCGAGTATGTTCCCGAGGCGATCGAGGATGCAAAGGTCAACTCCGAGATCAACGGTATCCGTAACACGGTCTTCTATGCAGGCGATATGAAAAAGGTGCTCAGCGACGAGTTCGTCGAGGCCAACGGTCGCCCCGATGTGGTGATCCTCGATCCGCCGCGTGCGGGTGTCGATGAGCCTGTGATCGACGTGATACTGCGTGCCGCACCCGAGCGCATTGTCTATGTGAGCTGCAACCCCGCTACGCAGGCACGCGACATCGCGCTGATGGATGGTATGTACCGCGTCGAGTCGGTTCAGCCAGTCGATATGTTCCCCCACACCTACCACGTCGAAAACGTAGTGAAGCTCGTCAAGCGATAGCAGCGAGTCAGTGCCCGCCACGTGCGAGGTACCGACCACAAGGCTCGCCACATAACAAAAAGATTAGGGTCGCCTCCCACGATGGGAAGCGACCCTAAATTTATCTAAGGGGGTGTGAGCCCTTGCGGGCTCGCACTCGATTAGTTGAAGGTGTAGCGGAAGCTCAGCATTGCCGACCAAGTCGAAGCGAAGCCTACGTACTTGTTCCAGGTAGGAGCGGTGAAGGTGTAAGCCTTGCCGTCCCACTTCAAGATGCTGTTGGTGCTCATCTGCTGAACATTGCCCCAACGACCGCAGATCAGGTTACCAACGTTGTTAACGTCAACACCTACGGTCAACTTGTTCTGACGACCGGTGGTGTTCAGGATGATGTCGGTAGCGAACTTGAAGTTGAAGCTGTTGTACCAAGGCATTACAGCGCCACCACGAGTCGAGTACTCGCCACGGTGCTTGCTCAGGTACTTGTCAGCTGCGATGAACTCGCCAAATGCCTTCTTGTTGTCCTCCTTAGCGAAGGGCATCGAAGCCAGCTCCTTATCGGTGGGGATATACATCAGGTTGTAAGCACCCTTGTCGCCGGTTACGCACGAAGTCAAAGTGTAAGCGTAGCGGTTGTACGAGTACGAACCTACGTAACCATAGTTGTAACCCTCATAGAACAATGCCAAAGTGGTAGCAACGTTCTTGTTGAGAGCCTTGTTGTAAGCTACGCTTGCGATTACACGGTGAGGAGCAACGTACGACGAGAAGCCGAGCTCAGCGTTGTTCGAACCGTGAACGTTGTAGGTGTTGGTGTTGTAAGCCGACGAAACCTGGTCGCCAATACCGTCAATAACGTTCTTCGAACCCGAGTGGGTGTAAGCAGCCATCAACGACAGACCGAAGTTGAACTCCTTCTCAGCCTTAGCGGTGAACGAGTAGTAGTAACCGTTCTTACCAGCGTTGGTGATGTAGTAAGCGTTGTTCAGACCCTTCTCGGTTGCCCACAACTTACGTGCAGCGGGCTCGCCGGGCAGAGTTACGCCACCTGCAACCTCCTCCATACCGAGGTACTTGCACATCACGGTGTTCATATCCATATTGTAGATACCCTCCAACGAAACCTTGATGTCGCCGGGGAGCTTCATATCCAAAGCCAAAGTCGACTTCCAAGCACCCTGCATCTTCAAGTTCTTGTCCAGGATGGTTGCACCCGAAGGAGCGGGCAGGTTGTCGTTAGCCTTGAAGGTACCACCGTAGAGGTCGGTCAGGATATCGTTAACATTCTGGTGGAAACCAGGAGTCTTCATACCACCCTCAATCAGGTCGTGAGTAGCGATGTACTGAGCCTGCAAGCAGTTGCTGTTACCAGCTACCGATACGATCCAAACGAAGGGGATACGGCCAGTGAAGATACCGGTACCACCACGCAGAACGTACTTACGATCGCCAGTGATGTCCCAGTTGAAACCTACACGGGGAGCAACGTTCAGACGAGCCTTAGGCATATCTGCGGTGCGGTAGCCACCGTGATTCTTGTACATCTCCTCGAAGTTCTTGTTGTTGTTACCCTCGATGTTGGGGTAAGTGGGCAGCTCGAAACGGATACCTGCGCTCAGCTTAAAGCGGTTGCTGAAAGTGATCTCGTCCTGAACGTAAGCCGAGTACTGGATATACTGGAACGAGGGGAATACCTGCTTCAAGTCGTCGCGGTTCGAGTGAGTAATAGCGAATGCCAGAGGATTAACGCTCTTGTCGCCATTAGCAGCAGCCTTGAAATCCTCCCACGAATCGTAAACGTAGTAACCCAGACCACCCTGCATAAAGCCGTTCTTGGTGTTGTTGTGCTCGAACTGCAAACCAGCGATGATGTTGTGCTTACCAGCAGTGTAAGCGATCTCGTCGGTGATTACAGTGGTTGCAACGTCGCGCAAGTTACCGTATGTGAAGGGGTCGGGACCGAACGAGGTCAGAAGAGCCTTGGTACCATCTTCGAGGTTCTGCAAGATATCAACAGTGGGGAAGTTGTCGCCCACGAAGCTACGAGGCTCGTACTGTTTCGAGTAGGTACCACGCAGAGTGTTGGTCAGACGACCGTCCAGGAAACGCGAGTTCAACTCAGCAGCGAACGAAGTAAAGTTCTGCTCCTGGAAGTAACGCGAGCTCTCGAAGTAGATAGCGTACTGCGAAGTACGACCGTAGTTGTTAGGGTTATAGGGGTTGGGGTTCAGCGGGTTAACCGACGACGAAGGGCTCGACGAGTACTTGTTGCGGGTAGTGCTGAAACGAACGTTTGCGCTGTGGTTCTTGTTGATGTTCCAGTCGAGGCGAGCAACCAACTTCCAGTCGGGAGTGCTCAGCGAGTAACCCTGATAGCGACCCGGATCGTAACCGAACTTATCCATCAAGAACTTCTTCATATCCTCCATCTGAGCAACGGTAGGACGGTTGTAAGTAGTACCGTTACCCCACTCGGTGTTCTCATCGGGGCGAGCCTGACGAGTCGAACCGGGAGTCTCATCCATATCGTACTCGAAATTAGCGAAGAAGAACAACTTATCCTTAACAATCGGACCACCAACGCTAACACCAGTAGTGTTGTTGATCTGCTTGCTCTTGTTCAGACGCAGATACATACCGGTCTCATCGGTAACACCGTAGTGAGCACCCTTCAAAGCCTCGTCCTGATAGTAATCATAAACGGTAGCCTTGAACTCGTTGGTACCACTCTTGGTTACAGCGTTGATAGCACCACCGGTAAAGCCGCTCTGACGAACGTCAAACGGAGTGATCGAGATCGAGATCTGCTCCAAAGCGTCGAGCGAGATGGGGGTACCACCTGCGGGCAGGTTACCACCAATACCGAATGCGTTGTTGAATGCTGCACCATCGACGGTTACATACGACTGACGGTAGTTACCACCACCGATAGCCAGACCGTTCGAAGTCGAGTTAGCCTGCGGAGTGAGCTTCATAATGTCGTTCATACTGCGGCTAACGCTGGGGGTTACAGCCATACGCTTGCTCGAAACGCTGGTCATCGAACCCGAACGCTGGCTGTTCATCGACGAGTTAGCACCGTCAACAGCTACAACAACAGCGTCCATGCCGATCGACTCCTCTTTCAGAGTAGCGTCCAATACGAGGTTATCAGCCAGAGCGGCCTGCAAGCCCTGCTGCTCCACGGTCTGGTAGCCAAGCATCTGGAACTGCACGGTGTAGGGACCACCTGCACGTACGTTAAGCAGACGATAGTTACCGTCGATGTCAACAACGGCACCATACTGCGTTCCCGACGGGGTGTGAGTAGCAACTACGGTAGCACCTACCAATGCCTCACCCTTTACGTCGGTTACCTTACCACTGATGTTCGAAGTCGTAACCTGTGCCGACAGCGACAAGGTTGCGAAAATCGACAGAATCAAAAAGGCGAATTTCTTCATAAAAAATGGTTTAGTTAATAAATAGTTATTTAGTAAAAATGTTTGTTGCTCAATCTCTGTTTGGCTCTCTTGTCGGTCTAACTCTCCCATTTGGCGGTGCAAAGCTAACACTTTTTATCGGTTGCCCGCTCGACCCAAAGTCAATTTAACCGAAATGTAACAAAAAACAAAAATGAGTGGAAATGCTTTTTCGGCTGCTCCACTCACCAATTTAGTACAGTATGTATGCGTCAAAACTATTACGGGTAAACTGCCCGTTGCGCGTATCGACGTAAAATCGCATCGTACGTGTATAGTCGAAATTCAGCATATAGTTTGACGCCAAAACTGTGTTCATCTTCTAACTGCCACAAAAATACAGCAAATATTCGTAACACGCAAAAGATTAGCACGAAAAGGTCAACATTTTCTCGACAAAACCACTTTTCGACACTATTTTTCCGCCTTTTTGCACCATTTCGGGCAGCTCGTCAAAACAACAAACCTCGCCAAAGTGGATACCTACCCTGACGAGGTTCGATCTCATATCTGCTCTTTCTTGATCTAGTCGATCTCGAAGGTTCGAGCCGAGTCGCCATCGATGGTGATCGTTACGGTCATCACGTCGTCGGGCAGTAGCTCTTCGATCTTCTCGGGCCACTCGACCAGACACAACTCACCGCTATAAAAATACTCTTCGTAGCCCATATCGAACGCCTCCTCAACGCGCTCGATACGATAGAAATCGAAGTGATAGACAACCCCACCATCGCCCGTATCATACTCATTCACAAGCGCAAACGTAGGACTCGTAACCACATCACCCGATCCCAATGCTGCCACGATCTCGGCAATCAGCGTAGTCTTACCAGCACCCATCGGAGCACGGAACGCCACCACGCGACGCTCGCCCAGACGCTCCACTACGGCATCCGCCACACGCGACAGCTCGCTCAGCGAGTCAATCGATATTTTTAGTTTACCCTCCATTCTCGTCAATTAAAACGGCACGCCATTCAGTGCGGCAGCCACCTGCTCGGCCATCTTGTCCATAGCCTCTTGGAGCTTGCCTCCGACCATCATTCGCATCATCATATTCAGCTCGACGTGCAACACCATACGCATACGTGTGTCGGTCGGATCGACCTCGTGCAGCTGCAACCAGAAGGTGAAATCCATCGGTGTCGATTCGCCACTGACGATCTTAACCAACTTAGGCTCAACGCGATCGATGATGCGCATCGATGCCGAGAAACCCTTGACCTTGAACGAGCAGGTATCCTCGGTAGCCTGCCACTCCTCGACGCGATCCTTCAAGATCGGCGTGAAGTTGTCGAAGCGGCTGGCCATCGCATAGATCTGAGAGGCAGGGCGACGAATCTGCACCTGCTTGCTCTCGTACTTCTCCAAGCTCATTCCGCCTACTCGTTTTGACGCCACTGCGAGGGGTTCTTGCGCCACTCTTGCAGCGTTTCGAGCTCCTCCTCCTTCACGTAACCCTCCTCGGCAGCCAGCGAGATCATCGCGCCATAGTTGCTCAGAGTGTCGAGCTTAACGCCAGCCTTCTCGAAGTTTTCAACCGCAACGGGGAAACCGTAGGTGAAGATCGCAACCATACCCAGCACCTCGCAGCCCGCCTTGCGCAGAGCCTCGACAGCTGCCAGCGAGCTACCACCGGTCGATACCAGATCCTCGATCACCACAACCTTTGCGCCAGCCTTAACCTCGCCCTCGACCTGATTTTCCAAACCGTGCGACTTGGGAGCCGAGCGAACATAGATAAACGGTTTGCCCATCTTCTCGGCAGCCAGCACGCCGTGAGCGATTGCGCCCGTAGCGACACCTGCCACCACCTCAACCTCGGGATATTTCTCGGCGATCACCTCTGCAAAGCTCTCATAAACGAGCTTGCGAGCCTCGGGGAACGACAAAATTTTGCGATTATCGCAGTAAATCGGCGAGTGCCAACCCGATGCCCACGTAAAATAATTTGCAGGACTGAGTTTTATTGCCTTAATTTGCAGTAGCGTTTGCGCTACATTACGTTCAATGGTATTCATAATTGATGTATAAAGTTTATTACAATAACCAAACTATTCGATTCGACCGCGAGGCTCGACCCGACGACACGCTCTGCGTTGCGGGTAGTGTGGTTGCACTCTCGGACGATATCGCAAAGTTATTGCAAATATTCGGAAATTCCGATAGCGTAGCCATAATATCCGACGATTTCGATGCGGTTTTTAGCCATTTTTGCTCACTTTTCGTAGCAATCGAGGCGGCGGGGGGCATTGTTGCCGACCGAGAAGGGCGCATTGCGATGATTCACCGACGTGGTCGCTGGGATCTGCCAAAGGGACACCGCGATGCCGACGAGAGCCTCGCCGAGTGTGCCGCACGCGAAATCGAGGAGGAGTGCGGGCTGTCGCAACTCGCTGTCGGCGAACAGATTTGCTCGACACTGCACTTTTATGATACCTACGGACGCTGGGAGCTGAAACGCACCGCGTGGTTCGCCGTTTGCGCCTTGGGCTCGACCGATACCGTACCCCAGACCAACGAGGATATCGAGCGGGTGGAGTGGTGCTCGCTCGACGAGACCGTGCGTCGTGCCACCTCCGAAAGCTATCCCACCATAGCCCACGTAGTCGATCAATACAGAAGACAAACTATAACAAAACCCATTTCACGATGAAAAAATTGATTCTTTTTATGGCACTCATTGCATTTGCCGCAACCGCTTGCCAAAATGAAGGCAAGCCCACGCCGCTCGCGATCAACAACGCGCTGACCGCAGCCGAGATCGAGGCAGGTATCCTCTCACCTGAGGTGATGTGGAAGATGGGCCGCGTAGGTTCGTCGTCGCTCTCGCCCGACGGTAGCGCAGTGGCTTACACCGTTACCTATTATAATATGGCGGAGAATCGCGGCGTGACCTCGGTCTACGTTCAGCCCATCGAGGGTGGCGGGCCGCGTCAGCTGACCGACAACGCCGCCAACGACGTCAGCCCGCAGTGGGCAGCCGACAGCAAGTCGCTCTTCTTCCTCTCGAATCGTAGCGGAAAGATGCAGATCTGGAACGTAACCACCGCCGACGCTATGTTGCGTCAGGTGTCGGACATCGATGGCGACATCGAGGCATTCGGTATCGCACCGACGGGCGACAAGGTCTACTACATTCTGCCTGTGCACGTTAAGGACATTCTCTCGAAGGACGTCTATGAGGATATGGACAAGTCGAAGGCACGTATCTACGACGACCTGATGGCTCGCCATTGGAGCTATTGGGACGAGGGCGACTACCGCCATATCTTCGTTGCCGACTTCGACGCTGCGAAAGGCATCTCGAATCCGATCGACATCATCGGCTCGGAGGCTGCTTGGGACACCCCGCTGGCACCCTATTTCGACGCTGCCGAGATCGCGTGGAACAACGCAGGCACCGCGCTGGCATACACCTGCAAGCCGCTGACAGGCACCGAGTATGCCGTTTCGACCGACTCGGACGTCTATGTTTATGACTTGGAGAGTGGCAAGACCGAGAACATCTGCAAGGGTTACTTCGTAGGTGAGGAGCCCGTGGAGGATCCCCGTCTGCGCATTATGCCCACGATGGCAGGTTACGACAAGTATCCCGTTTGGTCGCCCGACGATAGCCAGATCGCTATCCGCTCGATGCGTCGCCCGGGCAACGAGAGCGACAAGGATCGTCTGCTGGTCTACAACTGCGCCGAGAAGTCATTCAAGGACGTAACCGAGTGTTTCGACTACAACGCCGCAAACGTAGTTTGGGAGGGCGAGGA
>JAZOMS010000014.1:0-1570 GCA_045654145.1 Alistipes sp.
GTCTATCCTGCCGCATCGCTGGTGCATTACGCTCGGCGCGACGTGCCGATCTACCTGATCGACCCCGCCCAACCCGACGTAGCGATGATACGCAACCCGCTGACACACATCCGAGAGCGAGCCGCTATTGGAATGCCCCAATTGCTCGAAACGCTCACCAACGATCTCTAAAACGCATTAGTGCCACTCACACAGGAGTGGCACTAATCATATAATCTACTACGACTAATTCAACGTCGAGAGGAAATCAACGATCGTTGGCACAAGCCTCGGAGCAAGGGCGAGCGAGTCGTTAATGTAGGTCATCAACTGCGTCTGCTGGTCGAGCGAGGCGCAGGGTTTCAATACGTGGTTCATACCGTCGATGATCGCCAGCTTGGTGCGCAAATTACCCATCGAGAGTTTCATAGCGTCGTTCAGGTTGATCTGAATGTCGGTCGTGCCCTGCACAACGAGCAACGGCACTTGCAACGCACGCGCCTCAGCAGCAGGCTCATAGCGCATCTGCGAAATCAAGAACGGCTGCACACTCTCACGAAATAGGACCGCCAATTCGGGAATTAGATCGCTAACCATACGCCCCGCCTTCAATTCGTCGATAATGCGGTAGCACTCACTCTTATATGGTTCGGGCTGAGTGCTTAGCTGACGTCGCAACGTAACGTCGATAGGCTCGCCTACGCCCACCAGAGTGATCACCGCCGCCACCTTGTCGGTGCGTTTTGCAGTAGCCAAGGCTATCAAACCGCCCTCGCTATGACCCGCAAGCGCCACACGGTCGAAACGCTCGTCAGAGGTCAGCAGTTCGACCCACGCCACTACATCGTCAATATAGTTTTCGAAAATCAACTTTGACTCATCAGTTGCCGCAGCCGCACTCGCCGCAATGCCACGCTTATCGTAACGCAACGAAGCGTAGCCGTGCGAGGCGAGCGAATCAGCCAACATCTTGTAACTATTTGTAGCAATGCCCGTTACTGCACTATTACCATTGCGGTCGGTCGGACCCGAGCCGGCAATAATCAGCACTGCTGTACGTGAGGCATCATCGGGGACAAGCAACGTACCATAGATTTCACCGGTGGTGGTCGTGAGCGTTACGGGCACTTCTGCCGATGACACGACAGCCATCAAAACCATAACTATTGTTATTAAGATTCGTTTCATACCGTAGGATTTACACATTCACGCAACATTCTGTACATATGGGTATCGACCGACGAGATTACATACTTTTTCTTATCTGTTTCGATGAGCAATAGTTCGCGCATATCGGTCGCATAAAGCTTAAAGTTGCCTATTTGGCGATGATAGTGGTCGCCCGTATAGGCCCACATTCCGCCATTGCCCATCGTGCGCATCGAGCGACGAACAACCTTCGACTCGACACGCTCCACACGACGGATATCGCCCAGCGAAATCACAACGGGCTTTACTCGACGCCCGATGGTCAGCGTGTTGCGGTCGATCATCAGTGTCTGGGGCGAGTGGAGCCACGTCAGAATATACACAGGCACCAGCGTAACGAGCATTACCACCATCGGCAGCCAACCCATCTCCTCGCAATAAC
>JAZOMS010000015.1:0-2218 GCA_045654145.1 Alistipes sp.
CTTCACGGCATTGATCAGGCGGAACATCAGCTTGTTTGCATTAGCACGCTGCAAGATGATCTCGATACCCGAGTGGCCACCCTTCAAACCCTTGATAGTGATCTCGGCAGCACGATAGCCCTCAGCAGGAGTAGCCTCAGCCTTATAATTGAATGTTACGCTCGCATCCAAACCGCCAGCACAACCTACATACAATTCGCCCTCGGTCTCCGAGTCAAGGTTCAGCAGAACATCGCCCTGCAACAGATCTCCCTTCAAGCCGAATGCACCGTGCATACCCGACTCCTCGGTTGCGGTGAACAGTGCCTCAATAGCTCCGTGCTTGATATCTTTCGACTCCAAAACTGCCATAATAGCAGCGACACCGATACCGTTATCCGAGCCAAGCGTCGTGCCATTAGCTGTTACCCAATCGCCATCAATATAAGCCTCGATAGCATCCTTCTCGAAATCGAATACCTTATCGCCATTCTTCTGCGGAACCATATCGACGTGAGCCTGCAAAACAACACCCTTGCGATCCTCCATACCCTCGGTTGCGGGCTTGCGTACCAATACGTTATGAGCCTCGTCCTCCATTACTTCCAGACCCTGCTCCTTAGCAAAAGCAATGATGTGAGCACGAATTGCCTCCTCGTGGAACGAGGGGTGAGGTATCTGACACAGATCCTGGAAATGCTTCCAAACCAACTGCGGCGCAAGTGCCGCCAAATTCTTGTTCATTGTGTTATTAGTTTTTAAGGTTTAGTAATCAGTTTTAATTAAGCGCAAACGAGCAATCATATTTGCGATGTTGGCCTGCATCTGCTCCATACGGTCGCCATCAGCCTCACCCTTATCGAACTTCTCGCCCGTAATATTCTCGTACAGCTCGATGTAGCGGTCAGAGATACTACCTACGATTTCGGGAGTCATTTCGGGAACCTCAGCACCCTCCTGACCCTGGAAACCGTTAGCCATCAGCCACTCGCGAACGAACTCCTTCGACAACTGACGCTGCTGCTCGCCACGTGCAAAACGCTCCTCATAACCAGCTGCATAGAAATAACGCGACGAGTCGGGAGTATGAATCTCGTCAATCAACGTGATCTCGCCATCGCGCTTACCAAACTCATACTTGGTATCAACCAGGATCAGGCCACGCTCAGCTGCCATCTGCGAGCCACGCTCGAAGAGAGCCAAAGCGTAACGTTCCAATGTTTCGTAGTCCTCCTTCGAGACCAAACCGCGAGCGATGATCTCCTCTTTCGAGATATTCTGATCGTGTTCACCAATCTCAGCCTTGGTCGTGGGAGTGATGATAGGCTGCGGGAAACGCTCGTGCTCGCGCATACCGTCGGGCAGTTTCACACCGCAAATCTCGCGAGCACCTGCCTTATAGTCGCGCCACGAACTACCTGTCAAGTAGGCACGTACGATCATCTCAACGGGGAAAGTTTCGCACTTATGACCCACGGTTACCATCGGATCAGGCGACGCAATCTTCCAGTTGGGGCAGATGTCCGACGTTGCATCAAGGAACTTGGCTGCGATCTGATTCAGCACCTGACCCTTGTAGGGGATACCCTCGGGAAGCACCACATCGAATGCCGAGATACGGTCCGTAACGACCATTACCAAATACTTGTCGTCGATGTTATACACATCGCGCACCTTACCTACGTAGAGGTTCTTCTGACCCTCAAACTTAAAATCGGTTTTTACAATTGCACTCATTGTCTTAATTCGTTTATTTAGTTATTTTGTTTCACGATTTTTCAACGCATCTTCCATTGTGGCACGCTTTTCGAATGCTTCGACAATGTGCTTGACCAGCGGATGACGAACGATGTCGCCCTTGTCGAACTCGACCGACGCAATACCCGTAATGCCACCGAGCATCTTCATCGCACGCATCAAACCCGAATCACCAGCTTTCGGCAGGTCGATCTGCGTAACGTCGCCCGTAACGATGAACTTCGCATTGCGCCCCATACGGGTGAGGAACATCTTGATCTGCGATAGTGTAGTGTTCTGCGCCTCGTCCAAAATCACGAATGCGTTATCCAACGTACGACCACGCATATACGCCAGCGGTGCAATCTGCACCGTACCCTCCTCCATATATTTTGACAATTTGGCCGCAGGAATCATATCATTCAACGCATCGTACAGCGGTTGCAAATAGGGGTCAAGTTTCTCCTTCATATCACCAGGCAGAAAACCCAATTTCTCGCCT
>JAZOMS010000016.1:0-5864 GCA_045654145.1 Alistipes sp.
TAGGTCTTATATATAATATATAGGTATTGCGCACCAACCCAAAACCACAAACAAACACACTTATACAAAACAAACGTAATTAGACAAAAATGTCAGCACTTATTGGAAAAAAAATCGGAAAGACTTCCGTTTTCAGTGCCGAGGGTAAGAACATACCATGCACTGTTATCGAGGCTGGTCCGTGTGTAGTTACGCAAATCAAGACTGTGGAGACCGATGGTTATGAAGCAGTTCAGGTGGCCTATGACGACAAGAGTGAAAAGCACACCAGCAGCAGTTTGTTAGGTCACTTCAAGAAGGCCGGTGTAACTCCCAAGCGCAAGCTTGTTGAGTTCAAGGGTCTTGGTGAGGTGAATCTGGGTGATACTCTGACCGTTGAGACCTTCGCTGAGGGCGATTGGGTAGACGTAACGGGTATCTCGAAAGGTAAGGGCTTCCAGGGCGTTGTTAAGCGTCACGGTTTCGCCGGTGTAGGTGGCCAGACTCACGGTCAGCACAACCGTCAGCGTAAGCCGGGTTCGCTGGGTGCATCGTCGTATCCCTCGCGTGTCTTCAAGGGCAAGCGTCTGCCGGGCCGCACAGGTGGCGATCAGGTTAAGGTATCTAACCTGAAAGTATTCAAGGTAATTCCCGAGAGCAATCTGATCCTCGTAAAGGGTTCGGTTCCGGGTGCAAAGGGTTCGTACTTAGTAATTGAGAATTAAAGATGGAATTAGCGGTATATAACACCTTAGGTAAGGAAACAGGTAAGAAAGTAGTTCTTTCGGACGCTGTATTCGGTGTGGAGGCTAACGACCACGCTATTTATCTCGACGTAAAGCAGTACTTGGCAAATCAGCGTCAGGGTACTCACAAGTCGAAGCAGAAGAACGAAGTTGCAGGCTCGACCAAGAAGTTGAAGCGACAGAAGGGTACCGGTGGTGCTCGTGCAGGTAGCATCAAGTCGCCTCTGTTTCCGGGTGGTGGTCGCGTATTTGGTCCCGTACCTCGCGATTACAGCTTCAAGCTGAACAAGAAGCTCAAGCAGCTGGCTCGCCGTAGCGCACTGACCTACAAGGCTCAGGACAACGCTATCACCGTAGTTGAGGACTTCGTAATGGAGGCACCCAAGACTAAGAAGGCAATCGAGCTGACCAAGAACCTTAACGTAGCAGAGAAGAAGGTATTGTTGGTAGTAACCGAGTCGAACTTGAACGTATCGCTCTCGTGCCGCAACCTTCCCAACGTAAAGGTTATCAACGCAGCAAGCTTGAACACCTACGACGTTATGAACGCATCGGCAGTAGTAATGTTCGAGGGCGCAGTTAACGCAATTAATGAAATGTTAGCTTAAAACATTGAGGAAATGGAAGTAATTATTAAGCCTATTTTGACCGAGAAGATGTCGATTCAGGGCGAGAAGCTGAATCGCTACGGTTTTATCGTCGATACGAGAGCTAACAAGCTGCAGATCCGTAACGCCGTAGAGCAGATGTACAACGTAGTTGTAACTGACGTAAACACGATCAACGTAATGGGTAAGGCAAAGAGCCGCTACACCAAGGCTGGTCTGTTGGAAGGTCGTACTAACAATTTCAAGAAGGCTATCGTTACCTTGAAAGATGGAGATAAGATAGATTTTTACAGTAATATCTAAGAGAGATGGCAGTAAGAAAGTTTAAGCCGGTAACTCCCGGTACAAGACATAAGATTATCGGTACGTTCGACGAGATCACTACGTCGACACCGGAGAAGTCGTTGCTTCGTGCCAAGAAGTCGACAGGTGGTCGTAACAACGAGGGTAAGATGACTATGCGCTATATGGGCGGTGGTCACAAGCAGATGTATCGACTGGTTGATTTCAAGCGCGCAAAGGACGGTGTAGCTGCCGTAGTGAAGACTATCGAGTACGATCCTAACCGTACGGCACGTATCGCACTGATCTGCTATGCAGACGGTGAGAAAAGCTATATCCTGGCACCCAACGGCCTGAAAGTAGGTCAGACCGTAATGAGCGGCGCAGGCGTAGCTCCTGAGGTTGGTAACACCCTGTTCCTGTCGGAGATTCCGCTGGGTACGGTGATCCACAATATTGAACTCTACCCCGGTCAGGGTGCCGCAATGGCACGTAGCGCCGGTGCCTATGCACAGCTTCTGGCTCGTGAGGGCAAATTCGCGATTATCAAGTTGCCTTCGGGCGAAACTCGTATGGTACTCGTTACCTGCCGTGCAACCGTAGGTGTTGTGTCGAATGTCGATCACAACCTCGAAAGCCACGGTAAGGCAGGTCGCAAGCGTTGGTTGGGCCGCCGCCCGCACAACCGTGGTGTTGTAATGAACCCCGTTGATCACCCGATGGGTGGTGGCGAAGGTCGTGCCTCGGGAGGTCATCCTCGTTCGCGTAAGGGTCTGTTGGCTAAGGGTTACAAGACTCGTAATCCCAAGAAGACGACCTCGAAGTTTATTATTTCAAAGAAAAAATAATTAAAAGAGTAACATAATGAGCCGTTCATTAAAAAAAGGACCATTCATTGTCCCGAAGCTTGAAGCATGAGTAATTGCACAGGCAGAGAGCAATAATAAGTCTGTTATCAAGACTTGGTCGCGCGCAAGTATGATTTCGCCTGACTTCGTAGGTCAGACGATCGCTGTCCACAACGGAAATAAGTTTATTCCGGTCTATGTAACTGAAAATATGGTGGGTCATAAGCTGGGCGAGTTCGCAGCAACCCGTAATTTCCGTGGTCACGGTGGTAACAAGAAAAAATAAGTAGAATATGGGTGCAAGAAAAAATTTAATGGCCGAGAAGTATAAGGCCGAGAAGAAGCAGAAAGCTATCGCTATTATGCGTGATTGCCCTACTTCGCCCCGCAAGATGCGTCTGGTAGCAGACATCGTTCGTGGCGTTGAGATCAATAAGGCTCTGGGTATCCTCCGCTACTCGAAGAAAGAGGCTTCGATCCGTATGGAGAAGCTCCTGAAATCGGCCATCGCAAACTGGGAGGCAAAGAACCCCAACGAGCGTTTGGAGGATAACACCCTCTGCGTTAAGGAGGTATTCGTTGACTGCGGTCGTATGTTGAAGCGCGTACAGCCCGCACCTCAGGGTCGTGCTCACCGCATTCGCAAGCGTTCGAACCACGTAACGCTGGTTGTTGACAAAATGGTAACTGAAAATAAGTAAAAGCAAATGGGACAGAAAGTTAATCCGATAGCTAACCGCCTGGGTATCGTTCGCGGTTGGGATTCAAACTGGTTCGGCGGCAAGGACTTCTCGTCGCGTCTGGTTGAAGATGAGAAGATCCGTAAGTACTTGAACGCCCGTTTGGCTAAGGCAAGTATCTCGAAGATCATCATCGAGCGTACACTCAAACTCGTTACTGTAACCATCTCGACCGCTCGCCCCGGTATCATCATCGGTAAGGGTGGCCAAGAGGTTGACAAATTGAAGGAGGAGCTGAAGAAGCTCACCGGTAAGGATGTACAGATCAACATCTTCGAGATCAAGCGTCCCGAGGTTGATGCTGTGATCGTTGCAAACAACATCGCTCGTCAGTTGGAGGGTCGTATCTCGCACCGTCGTGCCGTTAAGACCGCAATCGCTTCGACGATGCGTATGGGCGCTGAGGGTATCAAGATCCAGATCTCGGGTCGTGTTGGTGGCGCTGAGATGGCTCGTAGCGAAACCTACAAGGAGGGCCGTATTCCTCTGCACACCTTCCGCGCAGATGTTGACTACTGCCTGGCTGAGGCACTGACCAAGGTTGGTATCCTCGGTATCAAGGTATGGATCTGCACCGGTGAGGTTTACCAGAAGCGTGATCTGTTCGAGATCGCAGGCGCAAGCGCAAATGCACCTCAGGGCGGTCAGTCGCAGCAGGGTCGCGGTAAGGGCGCTCCCCGCAAGAGAAGAAACAACAATAAGTAGTATGGACCTTTTAATGCGATAATAGAAAATGTTACAGCCAAAAAAGACCAAATTTAGAAGAATGCAGAAAGGCCGTATGAAGGGTTTCGCACACCGCGGTAACCAGTTGGCATACGGTTCGTTCGGCATCAAAGCACTGGAATCGACCTGGATCACCGGTCGCCAGATTGAAGCAGCCCGTCAGGCTATTGTACGTTATATGAAGCGTGAAGGTCAGGTGTGGATCCGTATCTTCCCCGATAAGCCGATCACCAAGAAGCCCGCTGAGGTTCGAATGGGTAAAGGTAAGGGTTCGCCCGAGGGATTCGTGGCACCCGTTACTCCGGGCCGTATTCTCTTCGTGGCAGAGGGTGTACCCCTGGAACTTGCACAGGAGGCACTTCGTCTGGGCGCACAGAAGCTGCCTATTACGGTTAAGTTTATTGTAAGACGTGATTACACCGAAAATTCAATCTAAGAAATGAAAAGTGCTGAAATAAAGGAGCTCACGCTACAGGAACTGACCGAGCGCATCGATGCTGAGAAGGCAAACCTGGCTCAGATGAAGGTGCAGCACGCAGTATCGCCCGTAGAGAACTCGTCGTTAATCAAGAAATCGCGCAGAGATATCGCACGTATGCTGACAATTCTCGGCCAGAAGAACTCTAAATGTTAATTACCACTATGGAAAGAAATCTTAGAAAAGAGCGTATTGGCTTGGTTGTCAGCAACAAGATGGAGAAGACCATCGTGGTTGCCGTTGAGCGTAAGGTCAAGCATCCGATCTACGGTAAGTTTATGAACAAGACTACCAAGTTCGCAGCTGAGTGCTTGGACGAGACCGTAAAAGAGGGCGATACCGTTCGCATTATGGAGACCCGTCCCCTGAGCAAAACCAAGCGTTGGAGATTAGTACAAATCATTGAAAGAGCTAAGTAGTTATGATACAACAAGAAAGTAGACTTGTCGTAGCCGATAACAGCGGTGCAAAAGAGGTTCTCTGCATCCGCGTGCTTGGCGGCACAAAGCGTCGCTACGCATCGATCGGCGATAAAATCGTAGTAACCGTTAAGAGCGCTACCCCCTCGGGCGATGTCAAGAAGGGTACCGTATCGAAGGCGGTTGTCGTAAGAACTAAGAAGGAGATCAGACGTGCAAACGGTTCGTACATTCGTTTCGACGATAACGCCGTAGTACTTCTGAACAACCAGGGCGAAATGAGAGGTACTCGTATCTTCGGTCCCGTAGCACGTGAGTTGCGCGACCAGTATATGAAGATCATCTCGCTGGCTCCCGAAGTATTGTAATCGTTAAAAACACAGAAGACTATGTCAACCAAATTGCATATTAAGAAAGGGGATATGGTTTACGTGAATGCCGGCAATAGCAAAGGGCAGTCAGGTAAAGTGTTGGAGGTGAACGTAGCGAAGCAGCGCGCCGTAGTAGAGGGCCTGAACATCGTGAAGAAGCACACTAAGCCCAACTCGCAGAATCCTCAGGGTGGTATCGTCGAGCAGGAGGCCGGCATCCACATCTCGAACTTGCAGCCGATCGACGCAAAGACCGGTAAGGCTACCAAGGTAGGTCGCAAGCTCAACGAGGCAGGTAAATTAGTACGTTACGCTAAAAAGTCAGGGGAGGAGATTAAATAATGGCAAATTACATTCCTACACTCAAGACTACCTATAAGGAGCAGATCAAGCCTGCTCTGATGAAGGAGTTCGGCTACAAGAGCATTATGCAGGTACCCAAGCTGGAGAAGATCGTTATCAACCAGGGTATGGGTCAGGCAGTAGCCGATAAGAAGTTGATCGAGGTAGCTCAGGCAGAGCTGACCCAGATCACCGGCCAGAAGGCAGTTCAGACTCGCTCGCGTAAGGATATCTCGAACTTCAAACTGCGTAAGGGTATGCCCATCGGCGTACGCGTTACGTTGCGCGACAAGAAGATGTACGAGTTCCTGGAGCGTCTGGTAGC
>JAZOMS010000017.1:0-1783 GCA_045654145.1 Alistipes sp.
AATCGCAGGAGGAGTAAACTATGGCACAGGAGAACAACGCAGCACAGTCGGAGATCCGTTACCTGAACCCGGTGTCGGTTGACGTGAAGAAGAAGAAGTACTGCCGCTTCAAGAAGCTCGGCATCAAGTACGTGGACTACAAGGACGGTGAGTTCCTCAAAAAGTTCCTCAATGAGCAGGGTAAGTTGTTGCCCCGTCGTTTGACCGGTACTTCGCAGAAGTTCCAGAAGAAGGTGGCTCAGGCTGTTAAGCGTGCTCGCCACTTGGCTATCCTGCCCTTCGTAACTGATTGTATGAAATAATTAATGGGAGGAGAGTACAATGGAAGTAATTCTGATTAAAGACGTTGAGAAGCTGGGTTATGCTAACGATATCGTAGAGGTAAAGCCCGGTTACGCAAATAACTACCTGATTCCTCAGGGTTTTGCTAAGGCTGCTACTGCATCGGCTAAGAAGGTTTTGGCTGAGAACTTGTAGCAGCGCGGTCACAAGGACGCGAAGATTCTGGCTGACGCTCAGGCTTTGGCTGAGAAGATCGCTAACCTGCCCCTCGTTATCACCGCTAAGGCTGAGGAGAACAAGATCTTCGGTAGCGTAACCGCTGCTGACTTGGCTGAGGCACTGGCTGCTAAGGGTGTTGAGGTTGATCGCAAGCTCATCGCAGTTGACGCTGTTAAGGAGCTGGGCGAGTACGCCGCTACCGCTAAGTTGCACCGCGAGGTTAAGGCTACCATCTCGTTCTCGGTTGTTGCTGAGCAGGAGTAGTTAGCTTAGGCTTACAAGCATTTAAGGACGTATCCGAAAGGATGTGTCCTTTTTTTGTGTTGTGATACGTTGTGCGGGAGCGACCACGATCGATGGTTGTGGATTATTCGGATCTCTTTTCGACGCGACGAGCAATCAAAATGCTCACCTCGTAGAGCGCATAGAGGGGGATGGTCATCAGTGCGAGAGTGAAGGCGTCGGGCGGGGTGATGAAGGCCGAAACGACCATAATAATAACGAAGGCGTGGCGGCGATATTTGGCCAGCAACGATCCTGAAACGATCCCTGCTCGTGCGAGAAAATAGGCCAAAATGGGAATCTCAAAGACCAATCCCATCATCAGTGAAAGGGTGGTGAAGGTCGAGATATATGACGATAGGGTGATGGTGTTTACGACCCCCTCACTAACTTGATAAGTGCCTAAGAATCGGACTGATACGGGGAAGATAACGAAGTAGTTCATCGCCACTCCCAAGAAGAATAGTGCCACTACGGCGACCATAATTCGGTTCGAGTAGCGGCGCTCATTCTCATACAGTGCGGGTTTGATGAAGCCGAATAGTTCATAGACCACGTAGGGGGCAGCGGCCAGCAGACCGATGGTCATCGACACGGTGATGTGTGTCATAAATTGGGCGGCCAGCTGCGTGTTGATCAATGCGATATCGGTGTCTGGAATCAGCATCGAGTCCCAGCCAAGCAGCACGAGTAGGTGGTTGATCCAACGGTAGGTCAGAAAGTTGCCCTTTGAGGGGGCAAGTACCGCTGCAAAGACCTCGTCTTTGAATGCAAAGACGGCAAGGCCGATCACTACTGTTGCTAAAATTATGCGCATCAGCACCCGACGCAACTCGTCGAGATGATCCCAAAAACTCATCTCCGATTGCGTGTCATTGGGGTTGGTGGACACGTTGCCTCCAACTGCATTTTCGGGCAGTTGATCTTTGCTCATCGTTTTTGTAGTTAGCGATATAAATCGCTAATTGGTAGATGATTATTTCTTCTCGTCCTCCTTCTT
>JAZOMS010000018.1:0-4872 GCA_045654145.1 Alistipes sp.
TCTTTGTTTTAATGTTCAATCTGCTGCAAGCCGGCAATTGACTTTGATTAATAGTAAATAAAACAAATAATAGTATGGAGAGCGTTAATATAAAAGAACTTAATGACAGAATCCAGAAGGAGAGTGCTTTTGTAGACATCATCACTATGGAGATGAATAAGGTGATTGTTGGACAAAAACATTTGGTGGAGAATCTTCTTATTGGTCTTCTTGCAGATGGCCATATATTGCTTGAGGGTATGCCCGGTTTGGCAAAAACCTTGGCTATAAATACTTTGGCTAATATTGTAGATGCCAAATTCAGCCGTATACAGTTTACACCGGATCTGCTTCCTGCTGACGTGTTGGGAACTATGATTTACAGCCAGAAGAGCGAGCAGTTCCAGGTTAAGCAGGGTCCTATCTTTGCAAACTTTGTATTGGCGGATGAGATCAACCGTTCGCCGGCAAAGGTGCAGTCGGCACTGCTCGAAGCGATGCAGGAACGTCAGGTAACAATCGGCGACGAGACCTACGCACTGCCCCAGCCCTTCCTTGTGATGGCGACGCAGAACCCGCTCGAACAGGAGGGTACCTATCCGCTGCCTGAGGCACAGGTGGACCGTTTTATGCTCAAAGCCAAGATCTCGTACCCCAACAAGCAGGAGGAGCGCGATATCGTGCGTATGAATCTGTCGGGTGCTGGTATGCCCCAGCCCAACAAGGTGATCACGCCCGAGGATATCGTCAAGGCGCGCAAGGTGGTTGAGGACGTCTATATGGACGAGAAGATCGAGAAGTATATCATCGACATCATCTTCGCAACGCGCGAGCCGCAGGAGTACAACTTGCAGAAGTTGCAGTCGATGATCGGCTACGGCGCCTCGCCGCGTGCAAGCATTTCGCTGGCGAAGGCTGCACGCAGCTACGCCTTCATCAAGCGTCGCGGATATGTGATTCCCGAGGATGTACGTGCGGTGTGCCACGATGTGTTGCGCCACCGCATCGGTCTGACCTACGAGGCTGAGGCGGAGAATGTTACCACCGAAGAGATCATCACCGATATTCTGAATAACGTCGTAGTACCCTAAGCCTGATGAGCGTCGAAAACGACATTTTGAAGCGCGTTCGCAAGATCGAGATCAAGACCCGCGGGTTGAGTAACGAGATCTTTGCGGGCAAGTATCACACGGCGTTCCGCGGTCGCGGTATGTCGTTCAGCGAGGTGCGCGAGTACCGCCTCGGTGACGACGTGCGCGATATCGACTGGAACGTTACGGCACGTTCGCGCAAGCCCCACATCAAGGTCTATGAGGAGGAGCGCGAGCTGACGATGATGCTCTTGGTCGATGTGAGTGGGTCGCGTATGTTCGGTTCGAACGAGTTGTTGAAGAAGAATGTGATCACCGAGATTGCGGCTGTGCTGGCATTTTCGGCGGCGCAGAACAACGATAAGGTGGGTTGCATCTTTTTCAGCGATCGCGTCGAGAAGTTCATACCGCCGAAGAAGGGTCGCCAACATATCTTGATGATTATCCGCGAGTTAGTTGGTTTCAAGCCTGAGGGTCGCGGCACGTCGCTCTCGGAGCCGTTGCGATTCCTCGCGGCGGTGAGCAAGAAGCGCACCACATCGTTCCTGCTGTCAGACTTTATGGATTCGGAGGCTGATGCTGTGGCTTTCGAAGAGGCGTTGAAGATCACGAGAGGTCGCCACGATCTGGTCGGTATCCGCGTCTATGACCAGCGCGAGCAGGAGATGCCCGATGTGGGTATCGTGGAGTTGGAGGACGCCGAGACGGGCGAAAAGGTGTGGATCGACTCGTCGTCGCGTCGCGTGAGGGAGGCGTATGCCAACGATTGGGCGCGTCGCAACCAGCGTATCGAAACGGTGCTCAAACAGAACCGCGTCGATACGGCTACGGTCGCCACGGACGAGGACTACGTCAAGGCGTTGATCAAACTTTTCAAACAGAGATAATCGACCGAAGATGAATAGATTACGAAATATATTGCTACTCTTTGCGTTGTCGTTTACGGTGGCAGCGTCGGCACAGAGCGAACGCCCTGAGGTGCGTGCGTCGCTCACGCCCGACTCGGTGCTGTTGGGTGACGAGGTGCTGCTGACGATCGACGTAAAGAAGGATCAGGTGCAGGTCATCGGCTTTCCCACGTTCGATACGGGCGAGAATGGCGAGTTGGAGCTGATCGAGGAGTTGCCGATTGATACCATCGAGCGCGATGGTCGTCGTCAGCACCTGCGCAAACGCTACCGTCTGGCGGCTTACGGCGAGGGTACGTTGGCGTTGGGTCGCACGCCGTTAGCATACCTCGACAAGAATATCAACGACACGATTTACAGCGTCGATTCGTTAGTGCTGTACATCGAGCCGATCGAGATCGACACCACCACGATGACAATCAACGACATCAAACGTCCGAAGAGTATGCCGCTGCGTTGGGGCGAATTTTCGGGCTATTTGTGGCGCGGTGCGGTGGTGGCGTTGCTGCTCATTGCGCTCATTGTGTTGATCGTTTGGCTCATACACAAGTACAACATCAAGATGCCCAACCCCTTCCGTCCGAAAGAGATTGTGCCTCCTCACGTCGAGGCGATCAAGGCTCTCGAAGCGCTGCACCACCAGAAGTTGTGGCAGAATGGTCGATTCAAGGATTACTACTCGGCTCTGACCGACATCTTGCGTCGATACATAGCTGACCGTTATGAGTTTGGCGCAATGGAGATGACCACCGATGAGATCGTTGCCGCACTGCGCGTGCAGGAGTTGCCCGACAAGTCGCGTCGCAACCTCATCGAGATCCTGCGAACGGCCGATTTGGTGAAGTTTGCCAAGGCTGTGCCCGATGATCTCTACAACGAACAGGCATATCTGGATGCCTACTACTTCGTCGAGGAGACCAAGGCAGTCGAGGTGATCGAGGCCGAGAGCGATGAGACCAAAAAGGAGATTGACGACTAAACGCAACTGACAATGAAACAAACACTATATCTGACGGTTATGCTACTCGCTACGGTAGCTTTGGCTATCCCTGCACAGGCTCAAAAGTGGCCCGAGCGCAGTCGTGTGCGTCGTGGCAACCGAGCTTACGAACGTCTGGACTTTGACCGTGCCGAGGAGCGTTACAAAGAGGCTATCACGCTGAGCGACACCTGCTTCGAGGCGAAGTTCAACTTGGGCGATGCGCTCTACAAGCAGCAGCGTTTCGACGAGGCGGAGAAGGTTTTTGCGGCGTTGGCAGCCGACTCGACCCGCTCGGCACTCGACCGTGCCCACTCCTATTATAACCTCGGTAACTCGCTCTTTCAGCAGAAAAAGTACCAAGAGGCACTCTCGGCATACAAGCGTTCGCTGAGGTTGAATCCTGCCGATCTGGAAACCAAGTACAACTACGCCTACACCAAGAAGTATATCGAAGATAATCAGCAAGGTGGCGGTGGTGGAGGCAACAATAACCAGAACCAGCAGAACCAAAATCAGGATCAGAACCAGCAGAGTGGCGGTCAGAACGATCAACAGAACGACCAACAGAACGATCAAAACCAAGACAATCAGAACAATAACGATCAGAACAACCCCAACGACAAGGGCGACAACTCTCAGGACAAGAACGACCCCAACGAGGGCGACCAGCAGGGCGACAACGATCCTCAGCAGGGTGAGGGCGAGCCGCAACCTTCGGGCTTGTCGCAGAACGATGCCGAGCGAATGTTGGACGCTATTCAGGGCGAGGAGGATAAGACCCGCGACAAGGTGAATGCCAAGGTCGGTCAGGGCGTTGTTCGATCGGGTAAGAATTGGTAAACACGTATGACACATTTTGCATCACCTCATATCTTGTGGCTGTTGCTGCTGTTGGTGCCGATGGTGGGTGGTTACATCTACCGTCAGCGTCGCGGTGGCGCCACAATCCGCATCTCGACCATCGGTGCAATGAGCCAGGCTCCACGCACCGTGCGCTATTGGTTGCGACACCTGCCCTTCGCATTGCGTTGCGCTGCTGTGGCGTTGATTATCATCGCTTTGGCACGCCCGCAGGATGTCGAACACCATAGCCAAACAACCTCCGAGGGTATCGACATTATGTTGGCTATCGACGTGTCGGGCTCGATGCTCGCGCGCGACTTCAAACCCGATCGCATCACTGCCGCACGCGAGGTGGCGGGAAACTTCATTGTCGATCGTCGCGGCGACCGTATGGGTATCGTAGTCTTCGCGGGCGAGGCATACACGCAAGCTCCGCTGACCACCGACCAACCCACACTGCTGACGATGCTCGGCCAGATCGAGAGCGGTCTGATCGAGGACGGAACAGCAATTGGTACGGGGCTGGCGACTGCACTCAACCGCCTGCGCGAGAGCGAGGCTAAGAGTAAGATTGTGATCCTGCTGACGGACGGTGTGAACAACCGCACGACGATCGCTCCGCTGACCGCTGCCGAGATCGCTAAGAAGTTAGGTGTCAAGGTCTACACCATTGGTGTGGGCACGCGCGGCACGGCTCCCTATCCCGTTCAGGATATGTGGGGCGACATCTCGTACCAGCAGATGCCCGTCGAGATCGACGAGGAGGTACTGACCCAGATTGCCGAGATGACCGGTGGCGAATATTTCCGTGCTACGAACAAAAGTGCGCTGGCTGAGGTCTATGAACGTATCAACCAGCTCGAAAAGAGCGAGGTCGAGGTTACCGAATTTACCACCTACAACGAGCGTTTCCTGCGCTATCTGTTGGCGGCATTAGCGGCTCTCGTTCTCGAATTCTTGCTCGCGCAATTGTGGCTCAAACGAATACCCTAAACGAGTTGTTCGACAACTCTTAAAACATTGAACTTATTATGTTTAGATTTGCAAATCCACATATCTTATACCTATT
>JAZOMS010000019.1:0-1289 GCA_045654145.1 Alistipes sp.
CGACATCTCTCGCACGGTATCGGCCAATGCGCTCTTCTTGAATGTTACCACACCGCCAATGCCGAACAAAAAGTCGCCACACGCTTTGAGTCTGCGATAGGTCGCAACATCCTCCGAAAAGGCGTGGAATACGCCACGCAGTCGCTCCCCACGCTCACGAGCTGCCACAGCCTCACGCTCAATAATCTGACACATATCCTCCCACGCCGCACGGGTATGGATCGCTACGGGCAGATCCAGTTCCGCCGCCAAGCGCAGCTGAGCCACGAACGCTTCACGCTGATCCTCAACGTAATCCTGACTCCAATAGTAGTCCAATCCGATTTCGCCCACAGCCACGAAATGCACTCCTGCGGGCGGTTGGCGGAGGAAGTTCTCCGCCTCAGCCAGCTCGTCGCGCCACGTGGGATTCTCGTTCACCGAGGTTGGATGCAGACCCATCATCGGGAAGCAATTCGAGGGATAGGCGTGCGCCAAATCGAGCATACGACGGTGGCTATGGGTGTCAATTGCGGGCAACAACATTCGATCGACGCCAGCCGCCACGGCACGTTCGATCACCTCCGCACGGTCGTCATCGAATTCGGGCTCATAAATATGTGAGTGGGTATCAATTAGTCGGAGCATAACAAGTTGTTTATCACATTCTTAAATACATTCTACCAGGAACTTGGCGGATCACACCCGCCAACTCCAAATTGAGCAACAGAGCTGAGAGCGTCCCCGCATCCAAAGCGGTCAGTTCCTGCAATCGCTCGATCGATATGGGATCCGAGTCGCCAATGAGCGAGAACAGCCCCACCTCATCGCGCGACAGCTCGACCGTCGGCTCATTTGCCGATGGCAGACAGCTCTCCTCGTGCAGATCCCAACCCATCTCTGCCACAATGTCGTCAGCCGACATCACAAGCGATGCTTTACGGTTGCGAATCAGCGCATTACAACCCTCCGAAGAGTTATCGATAACACGCCCCGGCACAGCCATCACCACACGATTGTAACTGTCAGCCATCGCTGCCGTGTGGAGTGAGCCTCCCGATGCACCCGACTCGACCACTACCGTTCCGCCACTCATCGCCGCAATCAGTCGGTTGCGCGGGATGTAGTAGCGACCATTCTGTTTGGTCTGCGAGTGGAGTTCGGTAACGATCGCACCACCCTCGTCGATGATCTCGCGCGCAAAGGCGGTATGCTGCGCGGGCGTAACGGCGGGCAGTGCATTGGCAACGACCGCCACCGTAGGCAACCCGTGTCGCACCGCCGAGCGATGACAATTGACATCGACACCG
>JAZOMS010000020.1:0-1656 GCA_045654145.1 Alistipes sp.
ATCTGCACCGTATCGATACGATTGACAACCATACCGTGAGGGGTGGGTAAGCCATTGGTTCCATAAGTATAGCTCAAGACGGCAAGCGCCAGATCTGCCGCCGAGATGTATAGAGGCTGACGCACGAGTGAGTCAGCGTATGCTCCCACATAACTAATATTTAGACTATCGAGCACCTCGATGGTAGTTTGTATACCCGCTGCTCCTCGATCGCAGATATGGTTATTAGCCAAAGTCACCGCATCGACACCTGATCGTTTTAATTCTGCCGCCAACTCCGCAGGCGAACGGAACATCGGATAACCCGTGTAGGGTGGTCGGTGCGATAGGGTAGTTTCGAGATTGACAATCGCAAGATCAGCCTGTTGCATTAGTGGCGCGACATATTCGAACGAACGACCAAACGAGTAACCATCAATAGTTTGAGCAGCCGTAAGTTGCGGAGTGTGCGCCATTACATCGCCACCAAAGAGCACCCGTGCACGTCGCACTGACGATGGCGATTGCATCGCTGCGCTATGGATTGTTGCTGTCAACTCACGAATGGGTATAATCCACTTGATATAAAGCACCTCACCCGCCACTAACGTAGCGAGCAACAGAGTGTAGAGTATCGAGAGGAGTATTTTCATTCACAATAGAATAATATACTGTTAATGTTTTGATGTACAAATATACGACTAAGACGAGAACAAACCACCTTTTCAATATGAAATTTTGATTATTATTGCTTATATTTGCGCTATAAAAATAACTAACTATGCAGTTTTTAGCTGAATATAACCTCGAAGGAATCGTGATCGGATTACTCACATTCCTAATTATTGGATTGTTTCACCCGCTGGTAATCAAAGGTGAATACTATTTTGGCGTTCGCTGTTGGTGGGCATTTTTCATTTTTGGCGTAGTGGCACTCATTGCTGCGCTCTGCATCGAAAGTGTTATGTGGTCGGCAGTGTGTGGCGTAGCAGCATTCTCATCGTTTTGGGGCATTGGTGAGCTATTCGAACAACGTCGAAGAGTCGAACGAGGATGGTTCCCGAAAAATCCCAAGCGCAAATAGATAAACAAAGAAGCACCGAGCATCAGCTCAGTGCTTCTTGTTTTTCGATCGTTATCACTATTTAGAAGTTATACTTGACCATTGCCTGAATACGGTTGGCACTATTAGTTTCTCGTGCCATATTCTTGTGCGAACCGTGCAAATACTCAATAGCCATTTCGAATCGAGGCGAAAGGTGGCAGAACATATTGCCGAAGATATATTGCCCCTTCTTATATTGGCTCGGCGACCAAAAGCCCTCCTTGCGATCAACTACTGCCTCCGAATAACCACCCGAAACACTCAACCAATGGGTGATATTGAACTTACCGCCGACCATCCAGCCATACATCGGCACGGTACTCAATTTCGTAGGATCCTCGACACCGACAACCAAATCCATACCGGCATTACTCAGATCTTGTACATAGGATGATATACCCTTACCATAGACACCATTGAAGTAAGTATTCAGACGATCGCCAATTGCAACATTACCACTCAGCTGCACACCCCAACCAAACTGCGAACTATTCTTCGCACTATTCAAATTGTGATAGTACATATTGCGGAGAACACCTGATGCACGGACGTGGCTATTGGCGCGACGACCC
>JAZOMS010000021.1:0-11981 GCA_045654145.1 Alistipes sp.
CCTCCTGCCCGGCACGGATCGCACCCCGCATTGCTGCCGCACGTCGCTGGGCAACCATCGCTGCCAACTGCTGACGACGCACCGCCATAGGTTCATCGCCCTCGGCTATCGAGTGGATCACATCATACAACAGACGATCGATCTCGACACCCTCCATATCGGCAGGCGTACCATCCATCTCGACCGTGCCGTCATCGCCCACTCGCAAGTCGAAACCGATGGCCGACAAATCGTCCAAGCAACTCTTCAATAGCTCCGCCTCATCGTTGGTAACAACCAGACGCTCAGGGAATAGCAACTGCTGGCTCACCGATGAGCCTCCACTGAGCATAGCCTCATAATCCTCAAAGCTGACACGCTCTCTTGCACGGCGCAGATCGACCACAACCAATCGCCCACGATAGCGTGCAGCTGCCATCATCTCGGGCAATGTGATCACATCCTCAAACTGCTCCTGCTCGACCACATCGAACTGTTGTTGAATAGCATCATCACTCTCGACAAACTCAAACTCATCGCTCGATTGCTCCGGCTGTGGCTGTTGCGACTGCGGCAACAGAAAATCGTGAAAGCTATCGCCACTCTCGACAATTGCAAATTCCTCATTCTCAGCATCAGCCAGCGCATCAGACTGCCATAGATCATACTTCTCACGCTGAGGTTTTGCACGATACTCGCTCGCAAAATCGGACAGATCAGCTTGCGAACGACGAGCTGCCGTTGTGCCCGACGCATAGCCCTCGCGGAAGGGATTGTAACCCTCAACACTCGACGAACGAGGTTCGCTATAAACTCTATTTGAGTTGCCCGCAACGGGGATATCGATCGCCCCTGCCTCGTCAAAATCCATCAATGGCACCGCGCCCGTCTTGGCCAATGTCTCACGCACTGCTGCGTTGATTATCTGCCATATAGCCTCGCCATCCGAGAACTTGACCTCAGTCTTCTGCGGGTGGACATTCACATCAATTCGATCGGGATCGATAGTCAGATAGAGGAATATATCTGGCTGGGTCTGCGCCGGTATCAACTTCTCGTAGGCCTTCATCACCGCCTTATAGAAATAGGGCGACTTGAAGTAGCGACCATTTACAAACAGAAACTGCTTGTACGAACTCTTCTTTGCCGCCGCAGGACGACCCACAAAGCCCTCAATCTTCACGAGCGAGGTTTCGGCCGACACCTCCAAAAGATTATTTTTGATATTCTTGCCCACGACATCGACTATTCGACCACGAAGGTTCGTGCTATCCAGATCGTAGATCGGGGCTTTATTGTTGAATAACTTAAAGGCAATATGCGGATTACACAACGCTACACGCTCGAATTCATCACGAATCTGGCGTGCCAGCGTGGTGCTCTTCTCCATAAATCGACGACGTGCCGGAACATTGTAGAAGAGATTGCGCACGAAAAACTGCGAACCGATCGGGCAACCGCAAGGCTGCTGCTTCTCGAACTCACCACCATTGATAAAGACCTGAGTGCCATACTCATCGCCTGCCTGACGAGTCTTCAACTCGACCTGCGCGACAGCGGCGATCGACGCCAAAGCTTCGCCACGAAAACCGAACGTATGCAGAGCATAGAGATCATTAACCGATTCGATCTTGCTCGTAGCGTGGCGGTCGAAGGCCAGACGAGCATCCGTTGGTGACATTCCGCAACCATCGTCCACGATCTGGATCAGATCGCGACCTCCATCGCAGAAATTCACCGTTACACTCTTGGCTCCCGCATCGATCGCATTCTCCATCATCTCCTTGACAACCGACGAAGGTCGATTGACGACCTCGCCCGCTGCGATCTGATTAGCAACGATTTCGGGTAGCAGTTTAATTCGATCCGCCATAGCTCTCTTTTATAGCTTATTCGCCTTGATAATCGTTAGGCACCACTCGGATCGGACGGTAGGGATCAAACTCCTCCTCAGCAGGTGCCGACTGCACTGACGTGTTCTGCTTTGCCAAATCGAACATCTCAGCCACGCGCGGCACAACCACAAAGATCGCCAACGCCACGATCACAATCATAATCAACATACGGATCATACCGCGCTTCTTGCGGTCGGCAGCCTCCTGACGACGATACTCGTTGCGCTCCTCACGGCGGCGACGGATATACTCGCCCGCAACATATACATTCTCGCCCTTGCGCTCCGATGGTTGCTCACCGCGCTCAGCACGACGCTCACGCAGAGCCTCAACCTCAGGATCGTAATAGCGAGGTTTATAATTGAACTGATTGGCGTGTTTCTTAAATGGTGAAAATCCTAACATATCGCTTTAACTTTTTGCCAAATATACAATTTTTTACGCCGACAAGCAACCTCCGCCCGCCAACTTTTTCGCCACTATTGGAAGAAATTCTTCATTCGTTCGAAGATATTCTGATTCTTCACCGTCTCAGCCTCCTTGAACGAGGGCTGCTCAGCCAACTTCTCAACCAGCGCACGCTCCTCCTTCGAGAGTTTCGAGGGGATTGTCAAATCGACCACAATCAGAATATCGCCTCGTCCATAGCCATTCACATCGGGCAGACCCTTGCCGCGCAGACGCAACACCTTACCGGCGTGCGTACCTGCGTCGATCTTGATCTTCACACGCGAGTCGATGGTCGGCACCTCGACATTACCACCCAACAGAGCCGTCGTAACGGGGATATTCAGATTATGAATCAGGTCGTTGCCATCGCGCACGAAATCCTCCGAGGGGATCTCCTCGATCAACACCTGCAAATCGCCATTCACACCTCCGTGGCGTGCCGCGTTACCCTTGCCCGACACATTGAGGCGCATACCTGCCCCAACGCCCGCGGGAATACGGATCTCGACAACCTCCTCGCCACGAACCGTACCCTCGCCGTTACACTTTGAGCAAGGATCCGAAATAACCTTGCCCTCGCCACCACACGTAGGACACACGCCCTGCGTCTGCATACGACCGAAGAAGGTGTTCTCGACACGCGTTACGTAACCTGCACCATTACAGGTCGAGCAGGTTTTATAGTCGTTGGCACTCTTGGCACCCGAACCGCCACACGCATCGCAAGCGATTGTTTTATTGATTTTGATCTTCTTGGTTGTGCCCGTTGCGATCTCGGCTAACGTCAGTTTCACCTTCACGCGCAGGTCGCTGCCGCGATTGACCGACTGACCGCGACCACCGCCGCCAAAACCGCTGAATCCACCGCCAAAATGACCGCCGAAGATGTCGCCAAACTGCGAGAAGATGTCCTCCATCGAGAAGCCGCCACCAAAGCCGCCAAAGCCACCTCCCGCAGCCGATCCGTTCATACCTGCGTGACCAAACTGATCGTAACGCGCACGCTTATCGGGATTCGACAGCACGTCGTATGCCTCGGCAGCCTCCTTGAATTTCTCTTCTGCCTCCTTATCGCCCGGGTTCTTGTCGGGGTGATACTTGATCGCCGCCTTGCGGTAGGCCTTCTTGATCTCGTCGGCGTTGGCATTACGCTCGACACCCAACACTTCGTAGTAATCTCGTTTTTCCATTCCTATCTCAATGGTCGTACATCGATGCTGACGACCGCTAATTTATTCCTAATAATTTACTCGGCAACAACTACTTTTGCGTAACGAATAACCTTCTCGCCCAGCTTGTAACCCTTCTGAACCACGTCGATAATCTCACCCGAAGCCTTACCCTCGATGGGAAATCGGGCAACAGCCTCGTGCAGATCAACGTCGAACTCCTTACCGACTGCTTCGATTTCGTTCACGCCCTGCTGGCGCATTACCTCGTTGAACTTCTGTGCGATCAATCGAACACCGCCACGCAGAGCCTCAACATCGTCGCTCTTCTCCATCGCAGCCAATGCACGATCGACATCATCAACCACGGGCAGCAGAGCCTTGATCACATTCTCGCCACCCGACTCCACGAGCGACATCTTCTCTTTGAGCGTACGCTTGCGGTAGTTGTCGAACTCAGCCTGCAAACGCAGATACTTATCACGCCACTCAGCAGCCTCCGCCTCGGCCTTAGCCAATGCCGCTGCGGCCTCATCAATCGGCTCAGCGTCGGTCGAGTCTGCCATTTCGTCAATTGCCGAGGTGTCATCATCTGCCATATTGGCACACGACTGCCCCTCGCAATTGGGTTCGACATCGCCCTCGGCAAAGCCCTCCTCGGGCTTAACTTCCTCGTTATAAACTTCTTGCTTGCTCATAATCTATTTCGTTTTTATTTTGTTCCGTTCATACCTATCTTATTTACACAAATTGCATACCATATTGCCTTTCGTGCTAAGAATCTGCAAAGTAACGAAATTTTCGCCAAACGACCGAATATTTCGGCAGATAAAGCCCATTTACAACCCCATTTTGCAACACGCAACAACTCAAAATCGACTACTATCAAGTTTTGTTATGTGGAGATCGATATTTTTTATAGCGTTTTTGGTCCAAGTTTGGAAAAAAGTGCGTACCTTTATGCTCGGAAAAATATGATAAATTAATAGATAAACTATGCTTACAAGAATCATCAATGGTAATGTTCTGACCCCTTCGGGTTGGAAAAAAGATTGCTCGGTTTTCGTGCGCGACGGCAAGATCGTCGAAATCTCTGACACTAACCTCGAAGTCGTAGGTGCCGAAATCTTCGACGCGCAGGGCTCGTATGTCGTTCCTGGCGGTATCGAGATTCACGCTCACGGTGGTGGCGGTAGCGACTTTATGGAGGGTACCGAGGAGGCTTTCCGCAACGCAGTAGCTGCTCATATGAAGTACGGTACGACCGCTTTCTACCCCACCCTCTCGTCGTCGACTATGCCGATGATCCGCGCTGCGGTGGCTACGACCGAGAAGCTGATGGCCGAGAAGGATAGCCCCGTTATGGGTCTGCACCTCGAAGGGCACTACTTCAATATGGTGATGGCTGGTGGTCAGCTGCCCGAGAACATCAAGAATCCCGATCCCGCTGAGTATATTCCCCTGCTCGAAGAGACCAACTGCATCAAGCGTTGGGACGCTGCTCCCGAGTTGCCAGGTGCTATCGAGTTCGGTCGCCACATCACCTCGAAGGGCGTTCTGGCGTCGATCGGCCACACTAAGGCTGAGTATGGCGACGTGCTGGCGGCTCACAACGCTGGCTACTCGCACGCAACCCACTTCTACAACGCTATGCCCGGTTTCCACAAGCGTGGCGAGTACAAGTACGAGGGTACGGTCGAGAGCATCTACCTGTTCGACGATATGACCGTTGAGTTGGTTGCTGACGGCATTCACGTTCCCGCTCCGATTCTACGTATGGTCCACAAGATCAAGGGTGTAGAGAACACCGCTCTGATCACCGACGCACTGGCTTGCGCTGCAAGCGACTCGCAGGTGGCATTCGACCCCCGCGTGATTATCGAGGACGGCGTCTGCAAGTTGGCTGACCGCTCGGCTCTGGCTGGTAGTATCGCTACGATGGACCGTCTGCTCCGCACGATGGTATTCAAGGCTGATATTCCTCTGGAAGATGCAGTACGTATGTCGTCGGAGACTCCCGCACGCATTATGGGCATCCTCGACCGCAAGGGTACGCTTGAAAAGGGCAAGGACGCCGACATCGTGATGTACAACAAGGCGTTGGAGGTTCAGTGCGTATGGTCGATGGGTAAGATCGTCGAGGGCACTAACAAGTTGTAGGACTACTCTGTATTGTACCTACGCGCTAAATAGGCAAAGTGTCGAGATGGAAAGAGCACGAGTTCCCCGTCTCGGCACTTTTTTATTGATCGAGAATTTTCTTTTCGATGACTTTTTCTTAACTTTGGGATAGAATATTAACCTAAAAAACAAACGAATATGCGTATCAACAAAATTTTTATGACCTTGGCAACCGCTGTGTTGCTCTTTGCGTCGAGTTGTTCGACCTTCCCCACCGAGCAGACCGATCAGGCGATCCAAGCCGTGCTCGAAGAGTTTAATGCTGTCGGCGCGTCGGTTGCCGTAGTCAAAGATGGCGAGATTGTCTATAACAAATCATTCGGCTACAAGGATTGGGAGAACAAAATTCCGCTCGCTAATGACGACGTGATGCGAATTGCCTCGATCTCGAAATCATTTACCGCAACATCGCTTATGCAATTTGTCGATCAGGGCGTCATCTCGCTCGATGACGACATCAGCGATCTGATCGGTTTCACGATCCGCAACCCCCACCACCCCGACACCCCGATCACACTGAGAATGGTCCTCTCGCACACGGCAAGTATCCGCGACAAGGCCGATTACTCGACGCTCGACCACCTCAATCCCGCAATCAATGGAGATTGCTCCGATTCATTCTTCGAGTACAAACCGGGCGAGGGCTACAACTACTCAAACTTGGGTCTGAACCTTGCTGGCACGATCCTCGAAAAGGTTTCGGGCGTACGTTTCGACCAATATGTCAAGGAGAATATCATCAACCGACTTGGTCTGTACGGCGGTCATAATGTCGATTCGCTGGACGCATCGAAGTTCGCTCGCCTCTATTACTATCGCGATGGCGATTACGTTGAATCGACGAGCGCATACCGTAGCCCCGCTGACTATATGCCCAACTACGTTATGGGTTATTCGGCACCCTGCTTCTCGCCTACGGGTGGCGTGAAGATCTCGGCTCACGACCTGGCGATCTATATGATGATGCACATGAACTATGGCGAGTATAATGGCGTGCGTCTGATCTCGGAGGAGAGTTCAAAACTGATGCAGACCCCCGTGTGGAGAAAGCAGAAGGATGGCGAGGACCAGTATGGTCTTTGTTTAGAGGAGTTTGTCAACTATATCGACGACCCGAAGTACAACGTCGACGGCAGCTACCCCGTTGGTCATACGGGCGTTGCTTACGGCCTGAACAGCATTATGATTTGGAGTCCTGCCGACGGTTGGGGCATCACCGCGATGTCCAACGGTTTCGATTGGAGCACCGACAAGAGCTTCGTACAGACCCTCGCAAATGCGGTTTACAACGCTTGCATAAAGGAGCAGTAGAGCATTGTACCCCGAAAAGTAATGAGCCGCACCCTTTCGAGAGTGCGGCTCATCTTTCTTATTCAGCCAACCCGATTAGAACGGCAGATCGTCAGCATCATCAACGGGCACTGATGGTGCAGGTGCGGGTGAGGGCTGAGCATACACCGACTGCTCATAACCACCCGCTTGGGGCTGCTGAGGCTGAGCATAACCACCCTGAGGAGCTGTCGGCTGACCACCCAGCTGACCCTCGGCACGACGACCTAACAGCTTCAACTCGGCTGCCTGAATCTCGGTCGAGAAACGACGGTTACCCTGCTGATCCTGCCACTCGCGCGTGCGCAACGAACCCTCGACATAGATCTGCGAGCCCTTGCGAACATACTTATCTACCACATCGGCCAGACCGCGCCACAACGTTACGGTGTGCCACTCAGTGTGCTCGGTGTTCTCCTGCGTCTGGCGATTGAAAATGCGCTCGGTGGTTGCCAAGCGAACTCGTGCCGTCTTGACGCCGCTTTCGAGCGTGCGCACTTCGGGATCGGCACCCACGTTACCTACCAATATAACTTTATTAATCATCTATTTATCTAAGTTTTAGAGTTTTCTTACCATCTCAATAAAGAGCGTTGTCATCTTCTCGGCAGCCTTTGCGCCCTGACGCTGCACATCCTCGTGGTCGCCCAGCTCGTCCGACAGACCGCAGTTGGTGATCACCGAAACGCCAAACACGGGGATCGACATATGACGTGCCACGATCACCTCGGGAACAGTTGACATACCTGCCGTGTCGCCACCGATAGCCTTGAAATAGCGATACTCAGCCTGAGTTTCGAAGGTCGGGCCCGTACCACCCACATAGACGCCATACTGCAACTTGATGTTGTGCTCAGCTGCGATGTCGGTTGCCATAGCGATCAGATCCTTATCGTAGCAGTTGTGCATATCGGGAAAACGAGGTCCAAGCTCGGCCATATTCTTGCCAATCAGTGGATTGGGCATAAGATTGATATGATCGGTGATGATCATCAGGTCGCCCGTACGGAACGAGGTATTGACACCACCACTTGCATTCGACACGAACAGCGTCTTAATGCCGAGCAACTTCATCACGCGCACAGGGAATGTTACCTGCTGCATCGTGTAACCCTCGTAGTAGTGGAAACGACCTTGCATCGCCACCACCTGCTTACCACCCAGCTCACCAAAGATCAGACGTCCCTTATGACCCTCGACGGTCGAAACAGGGAAATTGGGAATCGTTGCATAGTCGATCGAATACTTCACATCGATGCTCTCGGCCAGGCCACCAAGACCCGTACCCAAGATAATACCCACTTCGGGAGCGAATTCGTTGATCTGCGAGCGAATATACTCGGCAGTTGCTTTAATTTGTTCTAACATCGTTTTCGAGTTTTAGGAGGAAGTCCGCAGGCGAACTACCTATGAATGTAATACTTATCGGAATATAATAGAGTCGTGATCGTAATTCCGCAGGAATCTTCTCGCGATTAAGCAGTTTCACGGCATCCTTTTCGGTAGTGATAATCACACCACGCTCACCCGCTGCATCGAGCATCGTCTGCAAGTCGCGACGGCGATAGACGTGATGATCATCATAGACCAACTCCTCGATCACTCGATAGTGCTTGCGCAGACCTTCGAGGAAGGGGTTGGGATTGCCCACACCTGCCATTGCTACAATCTCCGAACCATACTCGACAGCCGCAGGTGCATCCTCGGGGAATATCGGACAGGGCGCACCACTCTCGATACCGGTCATATATAGACTCTGGTAGGGGTAGCGCAGGAAATCCTTTTTGAGCAATCGGCGCTCGATCGGAGTAAGATCCTCGTGGCACTTAGTTACGATGAAATACTGGGCACGATACAACTGCGACGGCAAATCACGCAACTGACCCGCTGGCAGGAACCTATCCTCATAGACTGGTCGAGTGTAATCAACCATAATGATATTGATCTGCGCCTCGACATAGCGGTGCTGAAAACCATCATCCATCACCACCACCTCCACTTCGGGGTGCTCCTGACGCAGACGTTTGATGCCCGCTACACGATCCTCACACACAACAACGGGCACCTCAGGGAACTTCATCTTGATCATCTTCGGCTCGTCGCCCACCTCGATATAGTGAACATCGGGCTGCACCTCGATGTAACCCTTGGTCTTGCGACCATAGCCTCGCGAAATGAGAGCCACCTTGAATGATTGGTTCAGATGACCAACGACCATCTCGGCCATCGGAGTCTTACCCGTGCCTCCCACCGTGATATTTCCAATACAAACAATAGGTATATCGAACCGTTCGATCGGGAGCACACCCCAATCGAACAAGCGATGACGAAACGTAATCGCCATCTTGTAGAGCCACGCCAACGGCGCAAACCACGGGTTCGTCTTAACCATACTACTCACAAATTGCCCAAAGATAGCAAATTCCGCAATAGTTTCCAAACTTTCACTCCACTAATTGACACTAAACCACACGCTTCGACCTACTTAGAGGACGAAACGAACATTTTCAATATCTTTTGAGTGAATTTTTAGCGCGATTCGGCCTCCTCCAAACGGGATACACGCAGAGCTGCGAGAGCCTGCTCACGTGCCGACTCGATCGTCGCAATCAGCTGCTCACGATCGTCGCACGACACCAGATATTGCTCCTCGTATTTATCGGTAATCATCACCAGATTCGACCACTTAGTGGCATAGACTCGCACCCAATCGAGCGTGCGCAAATCGAAATAAAAGCCATAATGACCAAACAGACCATAGCTCGCTATGGTAGGCACTAACCACTTGATCTGCTGACGCTCAATAGGCTCTACCGAAGCTACATCGATCAGCTCGATCTCGGTCATTTCGAGTATGCAGTGAATCTCGACCGAGGCCTCATCAACACGAATATGGCGTGGGATTGACAGCACACACAGGGCAACAACCGCCACCGTGATGCTCAAAAACCACGCCGAAATATAGCCCCCATCGTAGAGCATATAGAGTGCAAAGACCGCTGCGACGATCAGTATCAACAAACCGACCGATACCCAACGTATCCGACGCCCAAAACTATATCTAAATATTTGCTCCATTTGCCAAAATCACCTCCGCCACACTCAGATCGGTCGGAGTTGTAAGTTTCAGATTCTGAGTCTCACCCTCATAGAGTGCAACCTCGTAACCAGCCATCTCGACCACTGACGCATCGTCCGTAGCCTTCGAGCAATCCTCCAAACAAGCACCAACCGTCGCATACGACTCTCGGAGCAGATCGGCTCTGAATACCTGCGGAGTCTGCACTGCACGCAGGCGACTACGATCCACCGAGCGAGAGTGTTCACCATCGACCTCACGGACCGAATCGACCACTGCAATAACGGGCACAGCGGCTCCTCGCTCGCTCGCGCACGCCACACCCCGACGAATCATCTCCGACGACAACAGAGGTCGCACTCCGTCGTGAACTGCAATCAGTTCGCACTCGTCACCCAATGCCGCAATACCCGATGCCACCGAGTCGAATCGTGTTGCTCCACCCAATGCCGTGCGGTGCTCGACTTTGCATTCATACCTTGCGCAGCACTCCTGCCATAGCTCTACGTGAGCTTCGGGCAGCACCACAACAATCTGAGCCTCAGGCAGAGCCTCATGCATACGCTCGACCGTACGCACCAGAACTGCACGCCCTGCAACCTCCAAGAACTGCTTGGGCATCGCAGCACCCATACGGCTACCGCTACCACCCGCAACTATGACTACACCTACTCGTTCCATCACTTTTTCTCCTCCTTTACCGCTTCGGCAATCGCCTCTTCGGTTGGTTCTGCGGGCTGCACGGGCAGTGAGTCGAGTTGAACTATCATATCCTCTACCGCTATCGAATCGCCTCGCAACTCAGCCATAATGCGCTCACGAACATACTCAAACGGCTCGATATTCTCCTTCTTGATCGGCTCCGAGGGCTCCGAAGGCACCTTCAACGGGTCGATCGGTGTACCATTGCGCCACAGACGGAAGTCGAGATGCGGACCGGTCGAAGTTCCCGTCGAGCCAACATATCCGATCACATCGCCTTGACTCACGCGGCTACCCTGCTTGATACCCTTGGCATAGCCACGCAGGTGCAGATAGCCCGACTGCAAGTTGCCAGCGTGCTTGATTTTGAGCGTATTGCCGCCGCCACCGCCCCAGCCTTTGAACACCACCACACCATCAGCCACAGCCACAACAGGAGTACCCGACGGAGCAGCATAATCGACACCCGTATGGGCACGATAGACGCGATGCACGGGATGCAGACGACGATATGTGAAACGCGACGAAATGCGCGAATATTTCAATGGAGCTTTAAGTAGAGCCTTACGCAATGAGTTGCCCTGCTCGTCCCAATATTGGATCTTCTCGCCCTGCTTGAATGGAATTGCATAATAGGTCTTACCGCCCTGAACAAATTCAGCACCCCAAACACGACCCAGACCCACATCAACCGTATCGACCATCTGACGATCGTAGATCACCGTAAAGCGGTCGCCCTTCTGGATCGAGAAGAAGTCGATCGACCATTGATAGATATCCTCCATCTCGGCCGCCAGCTCGAAAGGCAGCCCAGCCGCCATAATCGCACCCCACAGCGACGAGGTAATCGTAACCGTATCGCGCTCACGGATTGTCGTAACCTCCTTTGCGCCCTCGACCACCGACACCGAATCGGGCATAAAATTGAATACCACATAGTCAATGGCATTCTTCTCGTATGCCAAGTGGCGCAGTATACGAACACCAGCCGTCGTATCCTCCTCCAAAAAGGCCGCATAACGATTTCCCGCACGCACTCTGTTGAGCGGCATAATATCCTGCGAAGCGGTATTCAGTTTATCGACCATCTGCGCACTCACGCCATAACCGCCAAGCAGCGCACCCATCGTCTGACCATCGCCAATCTCGCCCGTTTCGAGCGTCAGACTATCAGCCACAATTCCATAAATGACAAGT
>JAZOMS010000022.1:0-8165 GCA_045654145.1 Alistipes sp.
TCTCGTGGACGATCGCTCAGGAGGGTGGTCGTGCAGGTGCAGGCCGTGTGATTGTCGAGGGTTTCGTTAAGTTCGACTACGAGATTACGCTGCTCACCGTTCGTCACGCAAGTGGTACGACCGTGCTCAAACCTATTGGTCATCATCAGGTTGATGGAGACTACCGTGAGTCGTGGCAGCCGCAGCCGATGAGTACCGTGGCAATTGCTAAGGCTGAGGAGATCGCTCGCAAGGTTACGGGTGCGCTGGGAGGCTATGGTATCTTCGGTGTTGAGTTGTTCATCTGTGGTGATGAGGTGCTGTTCAGCGAGGTGTCGCCCCGTCCGCACGACACGGGTATGGTTACGATGATCTCGCAGGATCTGTCGGAGTTTGCTTTGCACGCTCGCGCGGTGCTGGGGCTGCCCATTCCGTCGGTGCGTTTCTATCGTCCGTCGGCATCGAAAGCGATTGTAGTTGAGGGTGATAGCGACAAGGTGGTCTTCGGTAATCTCGAAGAGGTTATGGCCGAGGAGGATGTTCAGGTACGTATCTTCGGTAAGCCCGAGGTTGTGGGTCATCGCCGTCTGGGTGTGATCTTGGCATCGGCTGACACGGTTGAGGAGGCTTTGGCTAAGGCTGAGCGTGCCTACGCGAAGTTGCAGATCGAGGTTCTGCCACGATAGAGTTCCGCGATTCGAAAACGATAGCCGCGTTCCGTGAGGGGCGCGGCTTTTTCGTGATGATTAATCCCTTACCTCGTTTTCGGCTTCGATTGAGTGGATCAGTATGCGACGATCGACCGGAGCGATGCGTCGCATCATCGCCACTACGCCACAATGTTTGTCGTGGGCAAGTTCGAGAGCGTGAGAGATACGATCTTGATCCTCAAAGCGTAAGCAGGTAATATTGTAGCTAACGACAAAGGCGGTGAATCGGGTTTCGGCCTGCACCTTTTCAGTGTCGATCGTACCCTCGATCTCGATTTCGAAGGCTACGGGATCGAGTCGCATCTTCTCCATAATCGAGAGTGCTGTGCGACCTGCGCAGTCGCCCATAGCCACGAGCAACAGCTCCTTGGGATTGTAATCCGAGAGGCAACGACCGCCTGCGGGAAGGAAGCGATGATCGGAGGTCATTTCGAGTTTTATGGTTTCCATAATGCAAAAAATGTGTTAAAAAGTGATTGTTTGCACTATATAGTGCAATAATCGCGCCCGAACCGATATGATGTTCTCGAAAATATGTTTACCTTTGTAGATTAAAATAGTAACCAAACAAAGACAAATGCGTAAAATCATAACTTCATTAATGGCTGTGGCTTTGGCGGTGTCGGTCTATGCGGCATCACCCACGAGTCGCGAGTCGATGCGTCGAGGTGAGGAACTCTTCTCGGCGGGTAAGTTCAATGAGGCTCAACGCGAGTTGGCTCAGGCGGGTGAAGATCCCACGCTGACTGCGGCTGAGCGTCAGCGCGTGGAGTGCTACATCGCTCTATGCTCGATCGAGCAGGGTGAGCCTCAGGCATCGGTGTTGCTCAACGATTTTCTTGCAAAGTATCCTAACTCGGTATATGACAACGAGATGCGTTTTGCTGCGGCCTGTATGGCCTACAAGCAGAGCGACTATCAGACGGCTCTCGACCGTTTTGCTGCGGTCGAGCGAGTTGATAAAGCTCGAATTGACGAGTATGAGTTCAAGGCGGGCCACTCGAAGTTCGTAGTGGGACGTACCGACGAGGCGTATGAGCAGCTCGGCAGGGTGGTAGCGAAGAGCGACTATGCTCCACACGCTTGTTACTATCGAGCCTACATCGACTATTCGCGTGGCGAGTTGGATCGTGCTAAGGAGGCTTTCCGTTCGATAGCCGATCAGGAGGCTTACAGCGCATTAGTCCCCTTCTATCTGTTGCAGATTGAGTTCCAGCAGGAGAACTATCGCTATGTAGTGGAAAATTGCGACGAGCTGATTGCGCGTGCTACACCGGCTCGTCGTGCTGAGATCGAGCGTACGGCAGCCGAGTCGTGGTTCCGTTTGGGTGATTTTGGTCGCACGATCTCCTACCTCGAAAGTTATTCGCAGAATGGTGGTACGATGGCTCGCGAGGAGCAGTACCTGATGGGATATGCGCTCTATCGCTCGGCTCACTATCAGCGTGCAGCTGACTATTTGCAGTCGGTGTGCAGTGGCGATGATGCGTTGACACAGAATGCGGCTTACCACTTGGGTGATTGCCGCTTGATGCTGAATGATAAGACCCGTGCAATGCAGTCGATGGCATTGGCGTCGTCGATGAACTACGACAAGCATATCGAGGAGGATGCGCTGTTCAACTATGGTAAGTTGCAGTTCGAGTTGGGAGGTGGTCAGTTCAATGAGGCTATCAATATCCTCACTCGCTACATCGACACCTATCCGCAGTCGGAGCGAGTGATCGAGGCGCGCGAGTGTCTGGTGGCGGCCTACTACAATTCGAAGAACTACGATGCTGCCTATGCGGCTATCAAACAGATGCGCGATCCCGACAACAACATCAAGTCGGCGCTGCAAAAGATCTCCTACTTCCGTGCTTTGGAGCGTCTGAATGAGGGTGATACGGCTTCGGCGAAGGCTCTGCTCGAAGAGTCGCTGGCGAATCGCTATAATGCAAAATATACCGCTTTGGCGGGTTTCTGGCAGGGTGAGATCCTGCTCGGTGAGGGTAAGTATAAGGAGGCAGCTGTGAAGTTCAACCGCTATCTGCAACTTGCTCCTAAGAGTGAGCCCGAATACGAAAAGGCGTACTACAATCTTGGTTATGCTAACCTCCACGCAGGCAACCGTTCGCAGGCTCGTAGCAATTTCGATAGCTTCTTGTGGCTGCACAAGGCGCAGGATCAGTTCCGTGCTGATGCTCTGAACCGCAAGGGCGATATTCTCTATGCGCAGCGCTCGTTCGATCAGGCTATTGAGGCCTATAACCAATCGGCATCCATCGCTTCGTCCGAGCGTGATTATGCTCTATATCAGCGAGCTATCGTGCTGGGATTGAACGATAAGACGGCGGCTAAGATCGAGGCTCTGCGTTCGATAGTCCGTTCGGGTGAGGGGCGTTATGCCGATCGTGCGGCATACGAGCTGGGTCGCACCTATGTGTCGCAGGAGCGATATAAGGAGGGGGCCGATGCTCTGAATGATTTCATCGATCGATTCCCACGCTCGGAACTCTTTGTTCAAGCATTGGTCGATTTGGGACTTGTCTATCAGAACTTGGGTGATAATGATCAAGCAATGGAGTGCTACAAGCAGGTGATGAGCAGTGCGCCCAAGTCGTCGCAAGCGCGTGATGCGTTGGCTGGTCTGCGTGGCATCTATGTCGATAATAACGACGTGGGCGGTTACTTTGCGTATGCCCAGAAAGCTGGCATCGAGACCGATATGAGTGCGCTGCAACGCGATTCGCTGACCTATGTGGCAGCGCAACGCCTCTATACGTCGGGCAAGTTGGATAAGGCGGCAACGGCAATGACAGCATACGTCAAGGAGTTTCCTAAGGGAGTCTATCAAGCTGATGCGCTCTATTATCGCAGCGACTGTTATACACGCCTCGACCGTCGAAGTGAGGCGATCGCATCGCTGCTCGAACTCACCTCGTTGCCTGCAAATGATTACACTCAGCGAGGTACGGAGCGATTGGCGTCGCTGGCTGATGCGGAGCGACGCTACGACGTGGCGGCTGATGCCTACTTGGCGCTGAGTGCGCTCTCGACCGATGCCAAGAAGCAGAGCTCGGCGGTGTCGGGTTACATACGTGCGACGATCAACACGGCTGACGATAATCGTATCTTGGCGATGTCGGAGCGTGTGGAGCGCATCGCATCGGTGGAGGCTACGCCACTGCGTGAGGCTCGATATGCGAGAGCGAGAGCATTGGAGCGTGCCGATCGTGCGCAAGAGGCTATGGCGCTCTATAAGGTACTTGCTACCGAGCCGAAGTCGCGCGAAGGTGCCGAGGCGGCATATCGTCTGATCGAGGCTGACTACAAGGCAGGTCGAGTGGTGCAGGCCGAGGAGGCTATCTATGCACTGTCGGATTCGCAAACCACGCATAATTATTGGTTGGCGCGCGCCTTCCTCACGCTGGGCGATATCTATCGCGACAAGGGCGATGACTTCCAAGCTCGTGCGACCTATCAGAGTATTGTCGATGGTTACTCGCCAGCCGATGACGGCATCGTGGCCGAGGCGCGCGAGCGTATTGCTAATCTTAAACCCGAACAAACGAATTAGGCTATGAAGAGGATATTTCATATCGTTACGTTGCTTCTGCTGGCGGCGACCGTCGCTGAGGCTCAAAATATCGACAAAGAGGTGGTGGTAACTAAGGAGTACACCCCTACGCTCGAAACTCCTGAAAAACTCAGCGTCGAGCCACGTATGGATGATACGGTAGCGCTACGACCCGAGGTGAGCTATTCGATAGCACCTGTGCAGTGGGCTACCAGCTTCGAGCAACGCCCCATTGCGGCGGCTAATACCTATGTGTGGAACTACCACCGTCAGCCGATGTTGTATATTAAGGCGGGTGCGGGTTATCCGCTCAATTCGACTGCCGATCTGCTATTTTCGCACACCGATGGCGCACGCAATAGTCTTGGCGTCGATATTATTCATCGAGGTCAGTGGTGCGATGTGAAGGATGCAGTGGGTGTGAAGCACAATGCCGAGTATTCGGATAGCCGTGTGAGTCTGTTCGGAACGTTGGGTGTAGGCGAGCGAATGAAGGCTGGCGTCGAGATCACGGGCGACCACGACCTGCGCTACTACTATGGCGATCTTGCGTCTCAGGCAGCTACTATTTCGGCGCCGTTGGCAGGTCTGAGTGCCGAGAATCCGTTGAATGGTTTCGGTGGTGGCGGTCGCATCTGGATCGGTGATGATTTCAGCGATCTGTCGCGTCTGAACTTCCGCGTGTCGGTCGATGGCGGCTACTATGGGTCGAAGGTTAAGGGTATTTATACTAAGGTCCTTGGCGAGAGTGGCGTGTCGGATTTCGATGCGGGGCTTGTGAATGTGGGAGCTGAGGCCGAGGTGGCAAAGATGTTCTCGCAGCACGGCGCGCGTTTGGCGGTTGGTTATCGCTATAAGATGGCTACGAAGCAGAGCGACTATCGCAATTCGATCCTCTCGGTGGCTCCGCGATACTTATTTAATAATGGCGCACTGCGTGTCGAGGCGGGTCTGACCATCGAGGCCGACAACTGCACCTCGAATGCGGCTACTGAGGCCCTGGGGCACTATGTTGTGGGCTCTGCACTGCACTATATGGGCGAGAAGAGCAAGGGCGTGCACCTGTTCCCCTACCTGCGACTGAGCTATAACGACGGTGCGCTGTTCACTCCGTTCGTTGAGGCTGATGGCGGTCTGCAATCGTACGATCAGCAGTCGCTTGCGCAGTTGAATCCCTATATCGCTCCGGTTTATGACGCTGCAAATGCGTCGATCTATACGGCACGTTTGGGTCTGATGGGGGCTACGCGCTCGAATGTGATGACTTATAGCATTTGGGCGGGTGCTGAGATCAACAATCGCGCGTTGTATCCCCTTATGTTGGGGGCGTACTACTTCCCGATGATGGATGAGTTGGTGCGAATCAATCTCGGTGGTGAGCTGGTGATGCGCCCAGTGCGTGGGTTGGAGGTGGCTCTCGATGCACGCTATCATATCAACAAGATTGGTGCTAAGGTTGATCAATTCGTAGGTATTGCACCTGAGAATCTCGATGAAGTGCAGCAACCAAGTCTTTATCAGAATCTGACCGAATACAACGGAGGTCGCTGTCCTCTGCCCTCATTCGATGTGGAGGCAAAGGTTCGCTATTCGTCATCGAAATTTATGGTTGGTGCCAAATTGGGAATGACGGGAGCCTATGACTGCTTGCAGCTGGTGTCGTTCTCGGGTGCTGAGTATCTGGGCTATTTCTATGAGATAGGCTGCCCTATGCGCCTTGATCTGGGTGTTGAGGCTGAATATAAGGTGGGCAAGCGACTCTCCATCTGGGTCGAGGCCAATAACCTGCTCAACCGTCGTTACTACACCTATCCGCTCTATCCATCGGTTGGTATAAATTGTACCGCTGGCGTGAAGCTGGTGCTCTAAATAGAAAAGACCGCTGTGAGGCGGTCTTTTTTTGGTTATTCACCCAAAGTGTGTTCGAGAAGAATTTTGAGTCCCATAAGTACGAGGACCACGCCACCCGCCAACTCGGCTTTTGATTTGTAGCGACAGCCGAAGATATTGCCTACTCGGATGCCTGCCGCCGAGAGCAGGAAGGTCGTGATGCCGATGGCTGCTGCTGCGCCCCAGATCGGTACGCCCAAGAATGCCAACGAAACGCCAACTGCCAGCGCATCGATACTCGTTGCAATTGCCAGCAGTAACATCGTGCGCACTGAGAAGTCGGGATTGACCTCGCACGCCTCACCTGAGCGCGATTCGCGGATCATATTGGTGCCGATCAGACCGAGTAGTACGAATGCAACCCAATGGTCGATGTTAGCCACAACGCTCGAAAATGTCGAGCCGAGATAGAATCCTATTATGGGCATAAGTGCCTGAAATCCACCAAACCAAGCGCCTGCTTTGATGTAGTGGGCGGGTAGTGTTCGTTGCACTGATAGACCCTTGCCGATGGCTACCGCAAAGGCATCCATCGACAGTCCGATAGCAATTATGAGTAGTTCGGTGTGCGACACGTCAGTAATATTTTGTGATGACAAATATAGTGAAATAGTGCGAAAGATCCAACAGGGGGCTCTTCTTTAAGGATTTAGCGACCCGACTAAATACGAAAAAGGAGGAGCATCACTGCGCCTCCTAATCCGCTCCTCAAGCAGGACTTGAACCTGCGACCCCCTGATTAACAGTCAGGTGCTCTAACCAACTGAGCTATTGAGGAATAATGAACCTTAAAACTTCAAGTTTGCTTTATGAAAAAGTTACCTTTGTTTTGCGAGTGCAAAGATACGTCAAATTTTGTTACCTCCAAATATTTTCGACAAAAAAATCACAATTATTTGCAAAAAAATGCGTTTTTGCGCCAAAAACCTTATATTTGTAGTGTTATTATAGAAGAGGTATGGCAATTCTTGTGAGAAATATGGCTCTGCGAGCGCTCCTGACCGTGGTGGCGTGTGTGATCGCTTTGACTGCTGAGGCGCAGTCGTCGTTGCGATTCACACGCTCGATATGGGATTTCGGTACAATACGCGAGGATGACGGAAAGGTGTCGTGTACGTTCGAGTATGTCAATCGTGGCAAGTTTCCCGTTGTGATCGATCAGGTGAATGTGTCGTGTGGTTGCACCACGCCTGAGTTCAGCCGTAAGCCTATCAAGGCAGGCGAGCGAGGTGTGTTGAAGGTTACGTTCGATCCGGCTAACCGTCCGGGTGAGTTCTCCAAGGAGATCACCGTCTTCACGGGAGGTCGTCGCTACCGCACTACGTTGCGAATCACGGGTGATGTCGTTGCACGAGTAAAGAGTGTCGAGGAGCTCTATCCGACGGCTGTGGGCGATTGCGGGCTGAGGATCGATGCGCGTTCGTTGCCGTTCAACTATGTAACGCAAGGCGAACGTAAGGATCTGTTGTTGAATTATATCAACACCTCAGCAAAGCCCATTCGAGTACGTCTGGTGCCGATTTCGACCAGCGGATTCCTACGCCACGACTTCCCGCTGACGATCGCCGCAGGAGCTAAGGGGCAGTTAATGTTTAGTTACTCGGTGCCTCGTTCGTCGGGCTATTTTGGCGAGTTGAAAGATGTGTTCAAGGTGCAGGTCGATGATTGTCAGAGCGATGTGCGAATTTCGACCAGCGGATATGCGATCGAGCAGTTCGAGATCCCCAATAATGAACTTGCTCCCAAGGCTGATTTCGATCGCCAACTGCTTAAATTTGAGGATGTTCGTAAGGGCGATAAGCCTATTGCGATCACTGCTCGTCTGACCAATAGCGGTTACGAACCGCTCATCGTTCGCTCAGTACGTCCGAGTACCGAGGCCATCACGACTTCGCTCGATGCGGGGACTACGATCGCCCCTTCGAAGAGCATCGAGGTGAGCGTTGTGGTCGATCCATCGAAACTCGATTACGGACGTGTGATCGAACATATAGTATTGATAACCAATGACCCCGAGCGTCCAATGC
>JAZOMS010000023.1:0-1604 GCA_045654145.1 Alistipes sp.
TCTGGAACAACGGACCCATATCGACATCGAAACCGATATCTGCATAACCCGTTGCTACAACCTTAGCACCACGGTCGTGGCCGTCCTGACCGAGCTTAGCGATCATAATACGGGGCTGACGACCCTCCTTCTTTGCGAATACCTCGGCCATCTCCTTAGCCTTAGCAAAAGTAGCGTCTGCTTTCACCTCTGACGAATATACACCTGAAATTGAACGAATTACTGCCGAATAACGACCTACTACAACCTCGCAAGCGTCCGAGATCTCACCCAGAGTAGCGCGTACCTTAGCTGCCTCAACAGCCAACTCCAACAGGTTACCCTGCTTAGTCTTAACGCACTCGGTGATAGCTGCCAGAGCCTTCTGAACAGCTGCCTCGTCGCGGTTAGCACGCAGCTCCTGCATGCGCTTGATCTGCGACTCGCGTACTGCGGTGTTGTCCACTGCAAGGATGTCGATCGGAGCCTCCTTTTCAAGACGGTACTCGTTCACGCCGATGATCTTCTCAACGCCCGAGTCGATACGAGCCTGCTTACGTGCAGCAGCCTCCTCGATACGCATCTTGGGAATACCGGTCTCGATTGCCTTTGCCATACCACCGAGCTTCTCTACCTCCTCGATCAGTGCCCAAGCCTTGTGAGCGATCTCGTTGGTCAGAGCCTCTACGTAGTACGAACCTGCCCACGGGTCAACCTCGCGGCAGACGTTAGTCTCCTCCTGAATGTAGATCTGGGTGTTACGAGCGATACGTGCCGAGAAGTCGGTCGGCAGTGCGATTGCCTCGTCCAGAGCGTTGGTGTGCAGCGACTGGGTATGACCCAAAGCAGCACCCATAGCCTCAATTGCAGTACGTGCAACGTTGTTGAAGGGATCCTCCTCGGTGAGCGACCAACCCGAAGTCTGCGAGTGGGTACGCAATGCGAGCGACTTAGGATTCTTAGGCTCGAACTGCTTAACGATCTTCGCCCACAACATACGTGCAGCACGCATCTTAGCGATCTCCATAAAGTGGTTCATACCGATTGCCCAGAAGAACGACAGACGCGGAGCGAACTGGTCGATGCTCATACCAGCGTTAACACCTGCGCGCAGGTACTCCAAACCGTCGGCCAGCGTGTAAGCCAGCTCGATGTCTGCGGTTGCACCTGCCTCCTGCATATGGTAACCCGAGATCGAGATCGAGTTGAACTTAGGCATATTCTTCGAAGTGTACTCGAAGATATCGGCGATGATTCGCAGCGAGAATTCGGGGGGATAGATATAGGTATTACGAACCATAAACTCCTTCAAGATGTCGTTCTGGATCGTACCTGCCATCTGATCGAGGGTGCAGCCCTGCTCCAAACCTGCTACGATGTAGAATGCCAAAACGGGCAGTACGGCACCGTTCATAGTCATCGACACCGACATCTGGTTCAGAGGAATACCATCGAACAGTACCTTCATATCCTCAACCGAGCAGATCGATACACCTGCCTTACCTTCGTCACCAACTACACGCGGGTGGTCAGCGTCGTAACCACGGTGAGTAGCCAAGTCGAATGCTACCGACAGACCCTTCTGGCCCGAAGCCAGGTTACGGCGGTAGAATGCGTTCGACTCC
>JAZOMS010000024.1:0-2050 GCA_045654145.1 Alistipes sp.
CGTGGAATAACGATGCCGATCGTAGTGCTCAATGCCGATACAAATAGTTTTCCCGTGATGGTGGCTGATCGTTTAGAGCCTGAGATTTACAGCTTTACATCGCTCGGCGACTTTATCGAGGCGGTCAAGCGTGCAGGCGCATATCGCTATCCTATTCACATCAAAATCGACAGCGGTATGCATCGTCTTGGGTTCGAGCAGGAGGATATTCCACAACTCATCACAGAGCTGGAACGTGCAAGCCAATATGTTCGTGTGGCGACCGTCTTCTCGCATCTCGCAACAGCCGATGACACCGAGCAGGACGACTTCACACGCGAACAGATCGCTCGCTACGACGCCCTCTCTCAGCAACTCGTCGCTGCACTCCCCTACCGCGTTATTCGCCATACGGCAGCCTCGGCAGCTATGGAGCGTTTCGACGAGGCTCGATTCGATATGTGTCGCTTAGGATTGGGACTGTATGGCTTTGATTACTACCGCAATGAGGCGCTGACGCCCGTGGCTACGCTCAAAGCAAGAGTGGTGCAGATCAAACGCTTGGAGGCTACACAGACAGTCGGCTATGGACGTGCAGGCAGACTTTCGCGTCCCACCGTAACGGCTACGGTTTCGATCGGTTACGCCGATGGTTTGAACCGTAAATTGGGCTGCGGTGCGTGGTCGATGCTTGTTCACGGAGAGCCTGCTCCGATCGTGGGTCGAATCTGTATGGATTGCTGTATGATCGACATCACCAATATCGACGGCGTGCGCGAGGGCGACGAAGTTACCGTATTCTCGCCCATTGATGGTAATCGAGCCGACGATATGGCAGCACTGCTCGGAACAATACCATACGAGGTAATGACCTCGATCAGTACACGTGTGAAACGAATCTTTATCCGCGAATAACTATGGAAAAAGGAACTCTCTATATGGTGCCCTGCCCGATCGCTGACGATGGCGATGTGGCACGTGTGCTACCTCAGTACAATAGTGAGGTGGTGCGCTCGATCAACTACTTTGTGGTCGAGAATCTGCGCACGGGGCGTGGATTTCTATCTCGTATCGGTATGGGACGCCCGATAGACACACTCAAAATGGCTGAGCTGAACGAACATACCGTCCCTGCCGAGATCGAAACTTTGATCGCACCACTACTCGCTGGCGAGGATTGTGCAATGATTTCGGAAGCAGGTTGCCCTGGTGTAGCTGATCCAGGTGCGGCTCTTGCAGCGCTCTGCCATCGACACGGCGTGCGAGTGGTACCACTGGTCGGTCCATCGTCGATTCTGTTGGCTTTGATGGCGTCAGGAATGAATGGGCAGTCGTTTGCGTTCAATGGTTACCTACCCGTCAAACCACCTGAGCGTCAGCGTGCTTTACGTGCCCTCGAACGACGTGCCCACACTGAACATCAGTCGCAAATTTGTATCGAGGCCCCATATCGCAACCGTCAGCTTTTAGAGGCGATTGTGGCTACGTGCGCTCCCGACACACGCGTTACGGTGGCGGTCGATATCACGGCTGAGAGTGAGCAGATTGTTACACGTACCGTAGCCGAGTGGCGACGCGCAATGCCCGATGATCTGCACAAACGCCCCGCAATATTTATCATCGGCTAATAAGACAAAAACAGAGGCCACTCCCGTGGGGGCGGTCTAAATTATCTTTCGAGCAGAGGTTTATAGATTCAAATAGACCTTCTCTATGTAGTTATTGAACGCATCACGATAGTTGTCGCCAACAGGTAGGCTCACATCATCACTAAGGAAGACTCGCCCCTTGGCGAATGCCTTGATGTGCTTCAAATTGACGATATACGAACGGTGGATGCGCATAAAATCTCCTGCCGTCAAGATCGGTTCGATATTCTTCAATCGCAACAATGTCGTTACGACATCTCCCGAATTGAGATGCAGGCGAAGGTACTCACTATCGCTCTCAACATAGTCGATATCGCTGATCTTCACCAACATAAACTTGTGATCGGACTTGACCGAAATATACTCGCGATTCTCAACCGTCAGCTCGGCATCATCGTCCGCATCTGGCTTTGTTAGGGGCG
>JAZOMS010000025.1:0-2362 GCA_045654145.1 Alistipes sp.
CATATCTTATACCTATTGCTGATAGTGCCCGTGGCGGTCGCGCTGTTCATCTTTGCGCAGCTACGTCGTCGTCGTCGCTTGGAGCGTTTCGCCTCGTCGTCGCTGTTGGCTCAGCTGACTCCGAGTGCGTCGCCCGCACGCCTGCGTACCAAATTTATACTCTACACGCTGGCTCTCGTGTTTTTGGTCCTTGCGGCGGCGCGTCCGCAGGTCGGATCGAAACTCAGAGAGGAGCACCAGAAGGGTATCGAAATGATGTTGGTAGTCGATGTTTCGAACTCGATGCTGGCCGAGGATTTCGAGCCTAACCGTCTGGACCGCACCAAGTTCGCTATCGACCGCGTGGTCGAGAGTATGAAGCAGGATCGCATTGGCGTTGTGGCCTTTGCGGGCGAGGCGCAGGTGCAGTTGCCCATCACCTCGGACTACCGTATGGCGCGTGCCTTTGCGCGCAAGTTGTCGCCCGCGATGGTGCGCACGCAGGGTACCGACCTCGGTGCGGCGATCAAGTTGGCGTCGATGTCGTTCTCGTCGCAGAGCGAGGGCAGTCGTGTGATGATCCTCATCACCGATGGCGAAAACCACGAATCGGACGCTTTGGAGGCGGCTCAGGCTGCGGCCGAGAAGGGCATTGCCATCTACACGATCGGCATCGGAACGCCCGAGGGTGCGCCCATTATGATCGGTGGCGACTATCTGACCGATGAGAATGGCGATATGGTCGTGTCGAAACTCGACGAGAAGATGTTGCAGGAGATCGCCTCAACAACGGGCGGTGCGTACGTTCGCGCAACGAAGCAGTCAATCGGTTTGAAGGAGATTGTCGACCGACTCAAAGAGCTGGACGAGAGCGACTTGGCGACCACACGCTTCGAGGCTTTCGACGAGCAGTATCAACATCCGTTGGTGGTGGCTTTGTTGCTGCTTCTCATCGAGTGGTTGATCCTCGATCGTCGCAATCCGTTGCTGGCGCGTTTCAACATCTTCGGGCAGAAACGAGAGTAGGCCGAAACCTCGCAGCACTCGCTTAACACGCTCATTTGCAATGGAATCCATTGTTCAATTTTTCGTAGATTGGGGCTACGTGGGGCTTTTTGTGTCGGCCTTCGTGGCGGGCAGCATCGTGCCTTTCAGTTCGGAGGCTGTGATGGTGGTGCTCATCGAAATGGGGCTCGACGAGTGGGGCTGCCTGGCCGCCGCAACGGCCGGAAATACCCTCGGCGGTATGACCTGCTATTGGATCGGACGGGCGGGCAAACGCGAATGGATCATCCGCTATCTGCGTGTGGGTGAGGAGAAATTGGCACGTGCCGAACGCTTTCTGGCGGGTCGCGGAGCTGTGATGGGCTTCTTTGCCTTTCTACCATACGTGGGCGAGGCCATTGCGGTGATGTTGGGACTGATGCGCAGCGGTATATTGCTCACTTTCACATCGATGACTCTTGGCAAAGCCGCACGCTATGCCGCCATCTTGGGACTCTTCGAGGGAATCGTAGCCCTATTCTGATCGGCACTCGGTTGCCGATTCTGCCTACCGACATAACCACTCAGGAAGGTCCATAACAATATCCGCCCATACGGCGGATATTTTTGAATTGCGCTTTTTGTATTTCGAATTAAAATTGGCGGTCAAGTTTTGCAAAAAGTGAACTTTTTATGCGTACCTTTGTGGTGTTATGGAATCGAAGATACTCGCAGGATTGAATCCTGCTCAGAGGGCGGCTGTGGTCAACTACACCTCGCCCTCGCTCATCATAGCGGGTGCAGGCTCGGGCAAGACGCGCGTGCTCACCTCCCGCATTGCCTATATGATCGAACAGGGCGTAGCTCCCCATTCGATCCTCGCCCTCACGTTTACCAACAAAGCCGCCGCCGAAATGCGCGAACGTATCGAACAGATGGTCGAGGGCGGCAAGAGTCGCTATATCCGTATGGGCACGTTCCACTCGGTTTTCTCGCGCATTCTGCACAACGAGGCGGAGCGAATCGGCTTTCCGCAAACCTTCACCATCTACGAACCGTCGGACTGCCGCAACCTCATCAAGAGCATTCTCAAAGAGTTGAATCTGAGCGACGAGAACTACAAACCTCAGCAGGTTTGCTCGCGCATATCGCTGGCTAAGAACAAGTTGATTACACCTGCGGCCTACGCAGCCAATGCGGCATTTGCGGCCGAGGACCGCCAGCGCAAGCAACCCCAATTTGCCGAAATTTACGACATCTACTGCCGTCGTTGCAAGCAAAATGGTGCGATGGATTTCGACGACCTGTTGTTGCAGATCAACGTTTTATTCCGCGATTGTCCCGACGTTCTGGCACGCTATCAGGAGCAGTTCAAGTATATCTTAGTCGATGAGTATCA
>JAZOMS010000026.1:0-4299 GCA_045654145.1 Alistipes sp.
TTCAACGTGCTCTCTTCTCGGGACGTACGCAGGGTAGCTCCTCGATTTCGGAGGGTACGACCGAAGGTGCTGGCAATCAGGGCGAGCAGGGAGGTTCGCCCGAAGGTAGCCACGACGGTATGGGGCAGGGTAGCAACGGAACCTTCGATCTGGCTGGTCGAGGTGCGATTGACGGAATTCCGAGCGCTGATTATCCGTCGAACTATTCGGGTAAGGTGGTCGTTAAGATCACGGTTGATCGCAATGGTAAGGTTACGCGAGCAGTTCATCAGCCCGTTGGATCGACAGTCAATGCAGGAGTGCTGGTCAATGCTGCTATCAAGGCAGCCTACAAGGCGCGTTTCACCCCGAGCGAACAAGATATTCAAGAGGGAACGATTACATACGTATTTAAGTTGAAGTAAACTCTAAATGAACAAGAAGATGAAGAGATCGATATTAACCGTGATAGCGGTGGCGTTGTTTGCAGTTGTGGCAATGCCAGCATTGGCACAGACGACCGAACCCCAGAATCAAGAGGCAAGCACCCCTAAGAAGGGTGCGCAGATGACATTCACGACCAATAGTTACGATTTTGGCGACATTGCTCGCAAGGGTGGCGACGTGGAGTGCACCTTCGAATTTGTGAACGATGGCGATACGCCGCTGGTGATTACGCGCGTTGTAACGTCGTGCTCGTGCACCAAAGCCGAGTACTCGAAAAAGCCGATCCCCGCGGGTGCGAAATCGACCATTAAGATCATCTACGAGCCCCACAAGAAGGAGCCGGGTGTGTTCCATAAGGTGATTCAGATTTTCACCAATACGGCCGACAAACGCAAGATCGTAACGGTCAAGGGTAATTCGATTGATAAGAAAAAATTAGACTGACAATGAATCTGTTATTCAACAACATAACACTGTTGCCGATGACGGCGTCGTTGGCTGACGCGGAAAAGTATTTCGAGGCGTCGGTGGGCGTGCGCGGTAATCGAATCGTGATGGTTACGCGCGATGAGGCGTCGGTGGCACGTTTTCGTGAGGCGTGCTGTGGCGACCTGCGCGAGGTGGACGGACGTGGTAAATTGTTGATGCCAGGTCTGATCAACACCCATTGCCACGTGGCGATGACGCTTATGCGCGGCTATGCCGACGATATTCCGTTGATGGAGTGGCTCAATGGCAAGATTTGGCCATACGAGGCGTTGATCGATCGCGACGATGTGCAGTTGGGTGCCGAATTGGGTATTGTCGAGATGTTGCGCGGGGGTGTAACGACCTTCGTCGATATGTATTGGTACGAGGAGGCGGTGGCCGATGCGGCTGAGAAATTGGGTATCCGCGCGGTGCTGTCGCCCTGCTTTGTCGACGACCGTATGGAGGCATTCGAGGAGGATTTGCCCGCAACGGTGGCGAAGGCAGCGAAGTGCGACCGCCTGTCGGTGATGATTGCTCCCCACGCGCCATATAGCTGCTCGGAGGAGAATATGCGTCGCGCGGCAGAGTTGAGCAAGGAGTATAAACTGCCCATCACGATCCATCTGGCTGAGACGCACGACGAGGAGCGTCAGATTAAGGAGCGTTTCGGTTGCTCGCCCGTCGAATTGATTGATAGTTATGGACTTTTGGGCGAGGGTACGATTGCTGCTCACTGTGTCCATTTGAGCGATAACGACCGCCGTATATTGCGCGAGCGCGGTGTGTCGGTGGCACATAACCCGCAGAGCAATATGAAGATTTCGAGCGGTATCTCGCCCGTGGCGAAGTTGCTCGACGAGGGTGTGAATGTGACGATCGCAACCGACGGACCGTGCTCGAACAACGATCTGGATATGTGGGAGGAGATGCGCAGCGGGTCGTTCTTGCAGAAGATCAATGCGGGCGATCCGTGTGTTATACCGGCATATCAACTGCTGTTGATGGCGACGGTCGGTGGCGCAAAGGCGATCGGTCGTGGCGATGAGTTGGCTCAGATCAAGGAGGGTATGCTGGCCGATGTGATTGTGCTCGATATGGAGAAGCCGCACCTATATCCACGTTATGACGTGGTGGCGAACTTGGCATACGCAGCCAAGGCGTCGGACGTCGATATGGTGGTGGTGAATGGTGAGGTTTTGGTCGATGGTGGCGATGTGTTGGGCGTCGATGAGATGGATCTGTGCCGTCGTGTCGAAAAGCGCGCCAAGGAGCTCGACGCAATGGTGAAGTAACCAATTTTACCCCGAAAATTAATAGCCGCACTCCTGCGAGGGGGTGCGGCTATTGTTATGAAAGGTTATGTAGTACTTACTCGGTGGGCGGCACATCGAAGTCGATCTGATCGACGGTGAGCACCGTAACCTGCTGCCCGTTGTATTGCCCTGAGCACTCGGCACCGAGCAGGCGACCCTCGCTCTTCGAGAATCGAGCAACGATCCCGACCTTGTCGCCCCTTGTGCTGACTGAGATCACGTCGCCCTCCTCGCGGAATTTTAGCAGAATACCCGTTAACAAAGCGTGCTCCTTCAATTTATCGATCGTAGCGAACGGCGTGAGGTCGATACCTTTGTCGGGGCGTTCGAGTACCAATTGCCCGTTCTGGTAACGTCGATAGCTCTCGCCGTCATAGAGCTCCATAGAACGAGCCTCGTCCTGCCACTTGATAGCCATCTTGACCTTCGAGCCCTCTTTGCGAATCTCGACGGTGCCCTTAACCGGAGCGCCTTCGAAGTCAGCAATGTAGAGATCTTGTGAACGTTTACTCTCGTAAACTTTTGCGGTGAAGTGCACCAAATAGCTATCCGATTCGAGCAGTTGAGTCATCGCTCGCTCGACCACCTCGCGGGCGGTGCTGGTCTGCACGCCGCTAATGCCGATGACAACTGCCACAGCGACCATAGCGGCAACGGCACTAATGCGTACTGCCTGCCAGAGCGGGCGGCGGCGCGATGCGGGCGCTTTGAACGAGAGTGAGGTGGTGGGGGCGAAACGCGGCGAAAGAATGTCGACCACGCGATCGTCCGAAAAGTTGTCTAAATTGTTGTTAGTTTTCATAATGTTGGTCTTTTTTTACGGTGAGTTAAATCAGCCCGCGCTTTTCGAGGGCTTCGCGCAACTTGTCAATGCCATAGCGAAAACGCGATTTGGCCGTTGTGAGAGGAATGTTGCAGATCGAGGCAATCTCGTCGAATTGACGACCGCCATAGATTCGCAATCGGATCACCTCGCTCTGCTCATCGGGTAGGAGCGCCATCAGTCGTTCGATCAATCGAAACTCTTGCTCGAAATCCTTCGGAGCGAGGTCGTCGCTACTCAGATTGTCGAGCGTTTCGGTCGAGGCAAACTGTCGTCGAGAGCGTAATGCTGAGGTGCAACTATTTGTCAATGAACGATAAACGTAGCCTTTCAGGTCTTCAATCTCGGCAAGTCGTGCGCCCTGTTTCGAGAGTCGGAGGTAGAGGTCTTGCACCACGTCGTCAGCTTCGGTGGCAGACCCCAACCGATAGCAGGCATATCGAAACAGATCGTTGCGCTCGGACTGCATAAGCTCGGCGAGGCGGGTGAGTTGTTTGTTTTCGGTTGTTAGTTTCATAATTTGTTTTCCGTTTGTTGGAAACGCGCTTCCGAATATATAACGCACGAAGTCCGAAAAAGACTTAACGCACTTGCAAATTTATCGAAAAAAAGGATTGCTCCCCGCGGAAAGAACAATCCTCATCTAACTTTATTTTTACTCTGGAAGGCTATCGCGTGGCCACTCCCACCCAAGGATCACGCTACGCGAGCAGCACTTCCGAATATATAATGCACAACGGTCGAAAAAGACTTAACGCACTTGCAAATTTATCGAAAAAACGGTTGCTCTCCAACGAGGGCAACCGCATATTCATTTGGTAATCGCGCGTTTATCGCAATTGTCGGAACGCCTCCCAAAGAATCACGCCGCCCGAAACAGCCACGTTGAGCGAATGTTTGGTTCCCGCTTGGGGAATCTCGATCGCTCCGTCGCACAAATCAACCGCCGCCTGATCGACGCCAAAGACCTCATTTCCAAAGACTAAACCATAACGAACACCGCGCTCGGCACGCCACTCGCCTGCCATCTCTGCGCCCTCGACCTGCTCGATAGCCAACACACGCACGCCCTCCTCTTTCAGAGCCTTGACGCACTCGACGGTCGATGACCATTGACGCCATTCGACGGTTAGCTCGGCACCGAGAGCCGTTTTGTGAATCTCGCGGTTGGGCGGTGTGGCGGTGATGCCGCACAGGTGTACACGCGCGCAAGCAAAGGCGTCGGCCGTGCGGAAAAACGATCCTACGTTGTTCAACGAACGAATG